>DASZVW010000986.1:0-2265 GCA_035546895.1 Polyangia bacterium | reverse complement strand
TGGTCTCCGGATTCGGGCTCGGATCCGCCTTCGCCGACGAAACGGCGAGCGCCAGGATCCCCGGCACGACAATCGCTGAAAGCAGCTTCATGATCCCCTCCCCTCCACTCGGCTACTACATTCCCCTACCGTTCTCTTGCTCCTAGATATGACCATCCGCGTGGCGGCCAACAAGGACGCGGTGATTCGGCAAATCAGGCGTCGAGCTCGGCCGCGACGACCTGGTTTCGCGCGCTCGAGCTCCGCTTTTCACTCGCGCGGCCGCGCGGGCCCGCTAGGATCGCCGCTCCCGTGGCCCGCAGCTCGAGCCCCGCGTCCCCGTCCCTCCTCGCCGTCCTCCTCGCCGTGGCCGTCCCGGCGCTCGGCTGCGGCGGCGCGCCCGCGGCCGACGGGCCGGCGGTGACCTTCGATCCGTGCGCGCCGGTGGCGCTGCTCCCCGACGCGACCGCGACCGCGGCCGAGCTCGCGGGCGTCACCGCGGGCGCCGCGCTCTGGAACGCCAGCGCCGCCGCCGAGCTGGCCGCGGCGGTCCCGGCGGCGGACGGCGGCGCCACGCCCGCGCTGCCGATCCACTTCCAGCAAGCGGCGGCCCCCTTCAACGGCCTCTACGACGCCTCCACCGCTCAGATCTTCATCAACACCGACCTCGGCGGCCAGGAGCTGGCGATCACCATCGCCCACGAGCTGGGCCACGCCTTCGGCCTGGTCCACATCTCGCCGGACGTGCGGGCTTCCTTGATGAACCCCGGCAACCTCACCGTCCTGCCGACGCCGGCGGACGTGGCCACGCTGGCCGGCCTCTGGGGGCGGTGCGGCTCACTTGACGCGGCAGGGACCGAATGAGACCGTAGTTTCCGGAAAAGGACTGGGCCGTATCATGGACTATTTCGCCCGCCGCTCCGGAAATCGCTTATCTCGTCTCGTCTTGGTCGTGCTCGCGCTGGCGCTGGTCGGCCGCACGGCGGCCGCGCAGGTGATCGAGCCCAACGGCACTGCCGTTCCGGGGCCGACCACCGACCAGATCTCGCTCCAGCAGTACTTCACCTCGGCCAACGAGAACATCAACGCGGTCGCCAACGCCTCGATCGTGCCGGCGACGTTCATGCCGCTCTGCGATTTCCAGGCGACGCTGGTGCTCAGCCAGTCGAGCGCCCAGGGTGGCCTCGGCTGGTACAACGTGCCCGACGCGACGACCGACCCGAACCACACCGCCACGCCGACCGTCTACCCGATCGGGACGTTCCCGATGATGGTCGGTACGGCCGTTGGCAGCTCGGACATCCGCAGCGATCCCAACTACGCGGGTGGTCTGGTCGGCTTCGCGCTCATGAAGGCAGTCGGCACGAACGGCGCGGTCATTCCGGTCTATTACTCGGAGGACACGCGCAACGCCGACTGCACCGTCAGCCCCTCGAACGGCGGCACCTGCACGATGCCCGGCTACTGGAAGATGATGCTCTCCTACGCGTCGACGGTGGCGTCGAACGAGTACTACATGGCCTGGGAGGACTGGGAGGGGGCCAACTCGAGCACCTGGTTCGGGAACGACGGCGATTTCAACGACAAGGTCTTCGCCATCACCGGCGTCACCTGCGACGGCGGCGGCGTTCCCTGCCAGACCGACATGATGGGCGTCTGCGCCAACGGGATCACCCAGTGCGTGGTGGGCGCGACGCCGACCTGCACGCCGCAGATCAAGCCCAGCGCCGAGAAGTGCGACAACCTGGACAACGACTGCAACGGGATCGTCGACGACGGCACCGGGCTCTGCCCGGGCAACGAGGTCTGCGTGCAGGGGAAGTGCATCGACCCCTGCAGCGACAGCGAGTTCCCCTGCGGCCCGCCGCTGGTCTGCGTGAACGGCCTCTGCGTCGATCTGACCTGCCAGGGGGTCACCTGTCCGGCGGGTCAGCTCTGCCAGAACGGCGCCTGCGTCGGCGGCTGCGACGGCGTCGTCTGCCCGGCCAATCAGACCTGCGAGCTCGGCGTCTGCGTCGATCCCTGCGCGGGCGTCAGCTGCCCGCACGCCGTCTGCGTGCTGGGCGTCTGTGTACAGCAGTGCAGCTGCCAACCTTGCCCGAACGGCCAGGTCTGCACGGCCAACGGCGCCTGCGTCGACACCGGCTGCGACACCCTCACCTGCCCCACCGGCCAGGTCTGCAGCAAGGGGGCCTGCATCGACTCTTGCGCGAACGCCAAGTGCCCGGGCGGCGCCAAGTGCGAGAACGGCCAGTGCGACCCGCCGCCGCCCCCCGGCGTGACCGG
>DASZVW010000985.1:0-7093 GCA_035546895.1 Polyangia bacterium | reverse complement strand
GGCCACGCCGCCCGGGACGCGGGCGCCGACGCGGCCGATGGCGGCGGCGCCGGCTGCACCGTCGCGGTCGACGGCGGCACGGTCGCGTGCACGACCCAGATCGTCTCCGCGCACGACTACGACCTCTACTGCGCCCTCAAGGCGGACGGCCGGATCAACTGCTGGGGCTCGGACGGGTACGCCTTCGTTTTTCCGCCGTACGGGACGATCTGGACCACCGCGATCGCCAAGGCGCCGCCCCACCTGGTGCAGCTGGCGATGACCAACGGGCTCACCAGCGACCCCATGAACCACCTCTTGTGCGGCGTCGATCGGGAGGGGACGGGCACCTGCTGGAGCGACCAGGGGAGCAAGACGATCGGGCAGGGGTTGCGGGCGATCGCCACCTCCATCTTCGGCCTCTGCACGCTGGACGCGACGGGCGCGGTCGCCTGCGGCACGGCGTTCGTCGCGCCTCCGGCCACGGGCGTCTACGCGCGGATCGTGGCCTCGGAGGAGCTGGCGGGGGCGCTCGACGTGGCGGGCGTCCCGTTCTATCCGTACGCGACCTTCCCGGCGGGCACCTACGTCGACATCGCGGCCAACGACGCCCGGCACGTGGCCGCGGTGCGGTCCGACGGGGCGGCGGTCTTCCTCGGCCCCGGCCCCGGCGCCCCGACGGTGAGGTCCGGATCCTTCACCCACGCCGCGGTCGACTACAACGGGCGCGGCTGCGCGATCGATGCGGCGGGCGCCATCACCTGCTGGGCCTCGGCCGCCGACGGCGGGGTCCCCGCGCCGACACCCCCGGCCGGGACCTTCGTCCAGATCGCGGGCGCCACGGAGACCTTCTGCGCCGTCCGGACGTCGGGGACGACGGCCTGCTTCGGGGACACGCCCATCGAGGCCCCCGCGGGCTGGTGAACGACCCGTCCGGTCTCCCCCCGGGAAACCTCGATCTTGTAAGTGGGCGGAATTACATGGCCCCGGAGGGGGTTGCTTGACCGCGCCGCCGAGCGGAGCTATCTGCAACGGCTCGCATGCTGGGTCTTTCGAGGCACAACCGGTGGGCCTTCGAGCCGACAACGCCGTCGTTGACCTTGCCCGCCGACCCTGCCGACGCGCGCCTCGTCCCCGCCTCGAGCGCCGAGTTCCCCGATGTTCTGCGCGCCGTGAAGCCGGCGATCGCGGCGCTCTGGGTCCGGGGCGCGCTCCCGGGCGCGGCATCCCGGCGGCTGGGCATCGTGGGGGCGCGGGCCGCGAGCCGCGCCGGATGCCGCCGCACACAGGAGCTGGCGGCGATGGCGGCGCGACGCGGCTTCACGATCGTGTCGGGCGGCGCGCTGGGGATCGACGCGGCCGCGCACCGCGGGGCGCTCGCGGCCGGGGCGCCGACGTTCGCCGTGCTCGGCTGCGGGGTCGACGTCGTCTACCCGGACCGGCACGCGGCGCTGTTCGCGGAGATCGCCGGCGCCGGCGGCCTCCTGTCGGAGTTCCCGCTGGGGACGCCGCCGCGCGGGCGGCAGTTCCCGTCCCGCAACCGGATCGTGGCGGCGCTGTCGGAGATGGTACTGGTGGTCGAGGCGCAGGAGGCGTCGGGTGCGCTGGTGACGGCGCGGCTGGCGCTGGAGATGCGCCGCCCGCTGCTGGCGGTCCCCGGGAGCCCCGGGACGGACCGGTTGCTGGCGGCGGGCAAGGCGCGGCCCGTGCGCGACGGCGCCGAGCTCCTGGCCCGGCTGGACGGCGCGACGCCCGCGCCCGCGCCGCCGCCGGCCGAGCTCGGTCCTTTGATAGCCGCGCTGTCCGGCGGGGCCACCGCGGCCGAGGTGGGGCGCCGGCTGGGCCTGCCGATCGCCGCGGCGCTGGCGCTTTTGTCCGAGGCCGAGCTGGGCGGGTGGATCCTGAGGGGGGCCGGCGGCGTCTTTACATCTATTGAGGTCACGCGTGCCAACTAAGAAGAAGACCAGCGCAGTGGCAGAGCCGGCCGACACCACCAAGAAGCCCCCCAAGGCAGCCGCCGCCAAGGCGGCCAAGCCGGCGCCCAAGACGGCGGCGAAGGGGGCGGGCGGGACGAAGGCGGCCGCCAAAGCGGCGCCCGCCGCGGCCCGCAAGGCCAAGGTCGCCACCAAGGCCGCGCCCGAGCTCGGCACCGAGGCGGACGAGGCGCGCCCGGCCCGCGCCCGCCGGGGCAGCGACGCGCTGGTGATCGTGGAGTCGCCCGCCAAGGCGAAGACGATCAAGAAGTACCTGGGCTCCGGCTACACCGTGAAGGCGTCGGTCGGCCACGTGAAGGACCTCCCGAAGAAGAAGATGGGGATCGACATCGAGCACGGCTTCCAGCCCGAGTACGTGGTCATCGACGGGAAGAAGAAGGTCCTGGCGGAGATCATGGAGGCGGCGCGCCACGCGCAGCGCGTCCTGCTGGCGCCCGACCCCGATCGCGAGGGGGAGGCGATCGCCTGGCACATCGCCGAGGAGGTGCGCGAGGCCAACCCCAACATCCAGCGCGTCCTCTTCAACGAGATCACCAAGAAGGCGATCAACGAGGCGATCGGCCGGCCGATGGCGCTCGACGTGAAGAAGTTCGAGTCGCAGCAGGCGCGCCGCGTGCTCGACCGCCTGGTCGGCTACCAGATCAGCCCCGTGCTCTGGACCAAGGTGCGCCGGGGCCTCTCGGCCGGGCGCGTACAGTCGGTCGCCGTGCGGCTGGTGGTCGAGCGCGAGCAGGAGATCACCGCCTTCAAGCCCGAGGAGTACTGGACCGTCGAGACGCTGGTCGAGGGGCAGTCGCCGCCGCCCTTCACCGCCAAGGTCGCCAAGCTCGACGGCAAGAAGGTGGAGCTGACCAACGAGGGCGCCGCCCGCGAGGTCGTCGACATCGTCAAGAGCGCCGCGCTGAAGGTGGCCGGCGTCGAGCGGAAGGAGCGGCGCAAGAACGCGCCGCCGCCGTTTATCACCTCCAAGCTGCAGCAGGAGGCCTCCAGCAAGCTGCGCTTCTCGCCCAAGCGGACGATGGGCCTGGCGCAGCGGCTGTACGAGGGCGTCGAGGTGGGCGACGACGGCCTGGTCGGCCTCATCACCTACATGCGCACCGACTCGACCCGGCTCTCCGACGACGCGGTCGCCGATGCGCGCGGGTTCATCACCGACAGGTACGGCGCGAACTTCCTGCCGGCCGAGCCGGTCGTCTACAAGAGCAAGAAGGGGGCGCAGGACGCGCACGAGGCGATCCGCCCGACCTCGCTCAAGTACGATCCGGAGTCGGTGCGCGCGGCCTGGGCGGGCGGCAAGGGGGGCGGACGCGACGAGCGCGAGAGCGAGGACCTGCTCAAGCTCTACACCCTCATCTGGAACCGCTTCGTCGCCTGCCAGATGGTGGCGGCCGTCTTCGACCAGACGTCGATCGACATCGCCGCCGGGCGCGTCGAGCTGCGCGCCAGCGGCCAGGTGATGAAGTTCCCCGGCTTCCTCTCGGTCTACGCCGAGACGGTCGAGGACGCCGCCAACGAGGACGAGACGGGCGCCGCGCTCCCCGAGCTGCACGAGGGGGAGTCGATCCGGCTCCTCGAGACCAAGCCGGAGCAGCACTTCACCCAGCCGCCGCCGCGCTTCTCCGAGGCGACGCTGGTCAAGGAGCTGGAGGAGAAGGGGATCGGCCGCCCGTCGACCTACGCGGCGATCCTCTCGACCATCCAGGACCGCGGCTACGTCGAGAAGAAGGAGGGGCGCCTCCACCCGACCGAGCTCGGCGTGATGGTCAACGGCCTGCTCATCAAGAGCTTCCCCGGCATCGTCAGCTCGGACTTCACCGCCCAGATGGAGGAGCAGCTCGATCACGTCGAGGACGGGACGGCCGACTGGGTCAAGCTGCTGGAGGGGTTCTACGGCCCGTTCAAGACCGATCTCGAGAAGGCCAAGATCGAGATGCGCGACATCAAGCGCGAGGAGAAGCCGACCGACCAGGTGTGCGAGAAGTGCGGCAAGCCGATGGTGATCAAGTGGGGCCGCAACGGCCACTTCCTGGCCTGCTCCGGCTACCCCGAGTGCCGCAACACCAAGGAGTTCACGCAGAACGCCGACGGCAGCCTGACCATCGTCGCCACCACCCGCCCCTCGGACCAGGTCTGCCCGACCTGCGGCTCGCCGATGCTGATCAAGCGCGGGCGGTTCGGCGAGTTCCTGGCCTGCTCGCGCTACCCCGACTGCAAGACCACCAGCCCGCTCTCGCTCGGCGTCGACTGCCCGAAGGAGGGGTGCGGCGGCTACCTCACCGAGAAGCGCTCGCGCCGCGGCAAGGTCTTCTTCGGCTGCTCCAACTACTCGAAGACCGGCTGCGACTTCGTGTCGTGGGATCGCCCGCTGCCGCAGCCCTGCCCCAAGTGCGGCGCCAAGTTCGTGGTCCAGAAGGTCTCCAAGGCCGGCACCCGCATCCGCTGCCTCAAGGAAGACTGCGGCTACGCCGCGGACGCCGAGAGCCCCGAGGCCGGCGAGGCCCCGGCCCCCGCGCCGGCGCCGACCGGTACGGGGTAGCGCGCGGCCCGTTCAGTTCGGGTTATCGTCCGTCCATGTCGGGAAAACGGGCGGTTGCCGTGTGGTTTGTCGGGGCCTGCGTGGCGGTGCTGGTCGGCTGCGGCGGCGGGACCGGGACGTCGATTCCCTTCTCCGCGTTCGAGTCGGCGGCGGGCTCGGCCGTTTGCAACGTGCTGGTCGTCTGCGGCGGCGTCCCGGACGCGGCGACCTGCCTGGCGTCCGATCAGGTCGAGCCTCACTACTACGACACGCTCGGGCAGGACATCGCGGCCGGCAAGGTCAGCTATGACGGAGCCAAGGCGCGGTCCTGCATCGACGGCCTGAACGCCATCTCCTCCTGCGACCGGACGACGCTGGCCGATCTGACGCTGGCCCCAGACTGCAATGGTGTCTTCACGGGGACGGTGGCGCCCGGCGGCGCCTGTTTTTTCTCCCAAGAGTGCGCCGCGGGCGGGTCTTGCCAGAGCGCGGATTCGGCATGCGACCCCCTCCATCAGTGTTGTGCGGGGACCTGCGCGCCGCTCGTGACCGTGGCGGCCGGGGGCGACTGCACCGGGATCGACGAGCAATGTGCGGCGGGGACTCTCTGCGTCTTCAGCGGCACCGGGACCACCGGCACCTGCGTGACGCTCGTGACCACGCCCGGGGCGACCTGCGGCGGCACGATCCCTTGCGCGCCGCCGCTCTACTGCGACACGGTGAGCAACACCTGCAAGACGCCGGTGGCGACGGGCGGCGCCTGTAACCCCGGCCTCGGCTCGATCGACTGCGCGAACCTGCGCGACCTGTGTGACGCGGCCTCCTCCAGCTGCAAGCCGCGCATCGCCGTCGGAAGCCCCTGCCCTGGAGGCGCCGACTGCGTATCCTATGCCTACTGCGACGCGACCAGCGGCAACTGCGTCGAGCTGCCGGCCGTCGGCCGGCCGTGCAGCATCTCGGCTGTCGCGGCGAACGGCGACCAGTGCCTGGGCGGCGTCACCTGCGACCCCACCACCTCGCTCTGCACGTTGATTCCGACCGGCGGCGCCTGCTCCTGACGCGCGCCGGCCACGATCATCCCTCGCGCTCGAGCGTGGCCACCGACTCGAGGTGGCGGGTCTGGGGGAACATGTCGAACGGCTGCACGCGGAGGCAGCGGTACCCGGCCGCGCGCAGCGCCGCCACGTCGGGGGCCTGGGTCTCCGGGTTGCACGAGACATAGACGATCGTGCGCGGGGCGAAGGCGGCGAGCTGGCGCAGGAAGTCGGGGCCGCACCCCTTGCGGGGCGGATCGACGATGACGGCCGAGTCGGCCGCGGGAAACGGCACGGCGGCGAACACGGCGGCCGCGTCGGCGGCCAGGAACTCGCAGTTGGCGCGCCCGTTGCGGGCGGCGTTGGCGGTGGCCCAGCGGACGGCGCTGGGGCTCACCTCGACGCCCAGGACCCATTCGAAAGCCGGCGCGGCGGCCAGCGCGAGCAGGCCGCTGCCGCAGTAGGCGTCGACGAGGAAGCGCGCGCCGTCGGCCTTCGCTTCGGCGGCCACGTAACCGGCGAGGCGCGGCAGCAAGAAAGGGTTGTTCTGGAAGAAGTCACCCGCCAGGAACTGCAGCGCCAGGTCACCGACCTCCTCGGTGATGACCTCGCGCGGATCGACGGTGACGCCGGAGGCGGCCTCGCGCACGAGCAGCGTGGCGCCGCGCTTGTACGTCTCGCGCCGGGCGTGCACCTCGGCGCGCAGCTCGGCGAGGCGGGCGTTCACCGCCGGCGTGGCGATCGGGCAGGCGGGGACGTCGATCGTGCGGCGGGGGAGGCCGGCTTCGAGGAAGCCGATCGCCAGCGGGCGCTCGGGGCGCGGGCGCGGGAAGTGCGGCGTCAGCTTGCTGCGGTAGCCATACGCGCGCGGGGAAGGGACGCAGGGGGCGACCTCCGCTTCCGGGAACAGCGCGCGGATCGCCTCGGTCTTGCGCGCGAGCTGCTCGCCGTAGTCGAGGTCCTGGAGCTGGCAGCCGCCGCAGCGGCCGAAGAGCGGGCATCGAGGGGCCGCGGGCACCGCCGGAGGCTACCCGATTCCAGGTCCGATTCGCGCACCGACCGTCGCTGCGCTACGATCGGTCGCCATGGAGCAGGCGCTGGCGGCGTTTCGCCAATTCCTCACCGCCGAGAAGCGGGCGTCGGTGCACACCGAGCGGGCCTACCTGCGCGACCTGGAGGAGTTTCGGGCCCACGCGCGCGCCACGCTCGGGCGCGAGCCTGCCCTCGACGAGCTTGACGTCCTCCTCTGCCGCTCCTACCTTGCGTCGCTCCATGGGAAGAACGACGCCGTGACGATCGGGCGCAAGCTCTCCTCGCTGCGCGCCTTCTTCCGGCTGGCCGTGCGCCGCCGGCTGTGCGCGTCCAGCCCGGTGGCGGCGTTGCGGGCCCCCAAGCGGGCCAAGCGGTTGCCGGCGTTCCTCGGCAAGGAGGACGTGGGCCGGCTGCTCGACGGCGGCGCGCGCGACGAGGAGCTGGGCGGCGACGCCTGCGCCCGCGCGCTGGAGGCGGCGCTGTTCGAAGTGATCTACGGGGCCGGCCTGCGCGTGTCGGAGGCCTGCAACCTCGACCTC
>DASZVW010000984.1:0-8260 GCA_035546895.1 Polyangia bacterium | reverse complement strand
CAGGTCGTCGGCGCCGTGCCGAAGACGAAGATCGAAGACCTGATCAAGAAGGCGCTGTAGGCGCCTCGGGCCGCTCGAAGGTCAGGCGTCGGCGCGCGCGCCCGGCGGCAGGGCGACGGCCGCGTCGGCGACCACCAGCTCGCCCGACAGCGCGTCGGTCGCCCGCGCGGCCACCACCGGGTAGGCCGGCGGCGCGACCACGGTGACGCCGCGCCGGCCGACCAGGCGCCGCAGGCTGGCGCCCAGGCTCCCCTGCCCGACCGACCCCCAGCCGACGTAGCCGTAGCCGCAGAGGACCAGGCAGAGGAAGGGGATCGAGATGTAGTGCCGGTGCTGGACGGCGACGGCGATCGCCAGCACGAAGTAGGCGGCCATCGCCAGCTCGATGTAGGGGGTGAGCGACTTGGCGGCGCGGTACTTCTTCCCCGACCAGCTCTCCAGCTTGCCGCGGATGCCGTGCTTGGGCGTCCGCACGAACTCGGTCTCGCGCCCGGCCAGCGCCTCCAGCACCGCGCGCGTCTGGTTGACGCAGAGGCCGATGCCGATCGACATCACCAGCGGCAGCCGTTTGACCGCCAGCCAGAGCGAGCGCCGCCGCTCGCCCGGCCCGGCCAAAAGCGCGATCTCGCGCTGCGAGGCCAGGTAGAACGAGGCCACCGAGGCGGTGGTCCCGAAGAAGAGCGGCAGGTCGATGAGCAGCACCTCGCGCCAGCCGTGGTGCGCGCGCAGCGCCAGGTTCGGCAGCAGCAGGATCGACAGCAGCATCAGGAGCGGGTAGGCGATGTTGTTGCTGAGGTGGAAGAACGCCTCCAGCTTCTGCGGAAAGCCGACGTTCGAGCGCAGGATGGTCGGCAGCAGCTTCTTGGCCACCTGGATCGACCCCTTGGCCCAGCGGAACTGCTGCGCCTTGAAGGCCGACATCTCGACCGGCAGCTCGGCCGGCGCCGCGATCTCCGGCAGGTAGACGAACTTCCAGCCCCGGAGCTGCGCCCGGTACGAGAGGTCCATATCCTCGGTCAATGTATCGTGCTGCCAGTCGCCGGCGTCGGCGATGGCGGCGCGGCGCCACAGGCCGGCGGTGCCGTTGAAGTTGAAGAAGCGCCCCGACCAGTTGCGGCCGGCGTGCTCCATGATGAAGTGGCCGTCGAGCATCAGCGCCTCGACCTCGGTCAGCGCCGAGAAGTCGCGGTTGACGTGCTCCCAGCGGCACTGCACCACCGCCACCCGCGGGTCGCTGAAGTGGTGGATCGACCGCTCCAGGATGTCCGGCAGCGGCAGGAAGTCGGCGTCGAAGATGAGCACGAACTCGCCCTTGGCGGTCTTGAGGCCGTTCTGCAGCGCGCCCGCCTTGAAACCGCCGCGGTCGACGCGGTGGATGTACTCGACCTCCAGGTCGGGGAAGCGGCGGGCGAGGTCCTCGACCTTGCGCCGGCAGATCTCCTGCGTCTCGTCGGTGCTGTCGTCGAGGATCTGGATCTGGAAGCGGTCGCGCGGGTAGCGGATGCCCGCCACCGCGTCGAGCAGCCGCTCGACGACGTACATCTCGTTGAAGAGCGGGAGCTGCACGGTCACCGCCGGCAGCTCGGCGAAGCTCCCCAGCGGCCGCGGCCGCTTGTCACGATTTCGGTAGTAGAGCCAGACCAGCGACGAACGATGGAAGCCGTAGAGGGCCAGGACCAGGAGGACGGACAGGTAAGTCCCGACCACCAAACCCGAAATCGTCATGGCGCCACTCTAAGGCGGCAATTGTCATCGAATTGTAATTCCTTGTGTTTCTTTGTGCGCGATGTAGGTGCGCCGGGGATTCGGGGCCCGGCGATCGGGCCGCCGGGGTATCTTCGGGCGGTGGGCGAAGCGGCGTCACCCAACGCGGAGGCGATCGGGGTCTGGAACGAGATCCTGGTCCCCAAGTTCACCCGCTTCCGGCGGGTGATGGTCGAGGGGTTCGGCGCCCACAGCCGGCTGGCGCTCGGGCGCCACCCGGTCCACCCGAGCGAGCGGGTCCTCGACGTCGGGTGCGGCTTCGGCGAGACGACCGTCGAGCTCGCGCAGGCGACCGGCGACGCGCTGGGCCTCGATTGCTGCGAGCCCTTCCTGGCCGTGGGGCGGGCCGACGCCGCGCGCGCCGGCGTCGTCGGGGCCACGTTCCTCTGCGCCGACGCCCAGACCGCGCGGTTCGAGCGGCCGTTCGACGTCTGCTTCTCGCGCTTCGGCACCATGTTCTTCGCCAACCCGGCGGCGGCGATGGCCAACCTGCGCCGCGCCACCCGGCCGGGCGGGCGGCTCCTGATGCTGGTCTGGCGGCGCATCGAGGATAACGCCCCCTTCTGGATGGCCAAGCAGATCGCCCGCCGCCACCTGCCGCCGCCCGCCGACCAGGCGCCGAGCTGCGGCCCCGGCCCGTTCTCGATGGCCGACGCCGAGGGGATGGAGGCGATGCTGCGCGCGGCCGGCTGGGCGGAGCCGGCGTTCGAGCGCCTCGACGCCGACATCTGGATCGGCGACACCGTCGAGGAGGCGATCGCCTTCCAGATGGCGATCGGGCCGGCGGGCGAGATCGTGCGCGAGGCCGGCCCGCTCGGCGAGGAGAAGCGGCCGCTCATCGTCGAGGACCTGCGCGCGGCGCTCGGCCCCTACCGGACGGCGCGCGGCGTGCTCACGCCGACCAGCTCCTGGTGCGTGACCGCGCGGGCCTGAGCGGATCCTCCGCCGGCACCATCACCACCATCCGGTTAAATTACGCGGTAATATAACCACATGATTGCGAGACACCTGGCCGCCCGTCTGCGTGCCTCGAAAAAGAGCGTGCTCCTTCTGGGGCCCCGCCAGACTGGGAAGTCGACACTGATCGGGGCGCTTGAACCGAACCTGACCGTGAACCTGGCCCACGAGCCGACCTACCTCGACTTCGCCCGCAACCCACGCGAGATCGAAGAACGGATCGCGCCGATGCTCCTCCGCGCGTCTCAGCCGCTCACGGTCCTCGTCGACGAGGTGCAACGCTTGCCCAGCCTGCTCGACACCTTTCAGGTCCTCCTCGATCGGGAGGGCGCCCGCCTCAAGCTCTACTTGACCGGATCGAGCGCGCGAAAGCTCCGGCGAGGCCACGCGAACCTGCTCCCTGGCAGAATCCACACCTACCACCTCGGGCCAGTGACCTGCGGCGAGTTCGGCTACGCGCTCGACGCTCGCCAAGCTCTCGGCACGGGCACCCTACCGGGCGTGTTGACCGAGCCGGACCGCTCCACCCGCGAAAAGACGCTGCGGTCCTACGCGGCCACCTATCTTAAAGAGGAGGTCCAGGCCGAAGCCCTGACGCGCAACCTGGAGGGTTTCGCCCGGTTCCTGACCGTCGCCGCTGAGTGGGCGGGGCACCATCTCGACCTCTCCAAGCTGGCGCAGGCCGCCCAGGTCCCTCGACAGTCCGCCGTCCGTTACTTCGAGATCCTGGAAGACACGCTCATCGTCCGGCGTGCAGAACCTTTCACCAAGAGCCTGTCGCGGCGGCTGGTGACGCACCCCAAGTTCTTCTTCTTCGACGTCGGCGTCCGCAACGGCCTGCTCGGCGCCTTTCAGCCCTCCGCCGATCGAATCGGCGGACTGTTCGAACAGCTCGTGTTCTCGCAGCTCGCCGCCGCCGCGGACGCGCGGGACACCGAGATCCGTATCTCGTCCTACCGGACGGAGCACGGGGCCGAGGTCGATCTCGTCGTGGAGCTGGAAGGCGAGGTCTGGGCGCTCGAGCTCAAGGCATCTCGCAATGTCTCCCGAACGGACTTTCAGGGCCTCCGTTCGTTCGCGCAGTTCTACGGAAAACCGTACCGCGCTGCCGTGCTCTACCTCGGCGACATTGCCCGGCGCGTCGACGGCGTCGACGTCCTGCCCTGGCAAGACGGGCTCAAGTCGATGGGGCTCTGATCAACGGTCGGCAGGCTCGTCGAGAGCGATCGCGTAGAGGCCCAGGCAGGCGTTGGCCAGGTGGCGGATCTCGGCGCCCAGCGCGTCCCCCTCGGGGGCGTCCTGGCAGCGGGCGAAGATCCGCAGCAGCGTCTCCCGGCTGCGCCGCAGCTCGGCCACCAGCCAGCGCACGTCCTCCTCGCAGCCGTGGCCGCCGCCGCCGTGCCCGCGCTCGATCTCCCGCAGCCGCCACTCGTAGAGCTCGACCCGCCCGGCCAGCTTGCCGTGCCCCATGCAGTCCCGGCAGACCAGCGGCCCCTGGTCGGTGACCACCTCGCCTTGTCCGTAACAGGTCGCGCAGGTCTCCGCGGGCGCGGTGCTCATGCCCGAGGGATACCGCAGATCCCGTTTCGGCGGTGTAACGAGGCGGTCCGGAGCGGGTAAACGGCGCGAAGCTAGAACAGGTACTGCAGGCGGACCCGGACGCTGAACTGGTCGTCGTCGTAGGGCATGGCGGACTTGTCGTTTTCGAAGTGGGACTTCGCGTAGGCGACCACCACCTTGAAGTAGAGCTGCTTGTAGAAAAGGTACTGGACGGCGCCGAAGACCTGCAGGTTCGTCGAACGATCGTCGGCGTGCGTGACGCTGTTGACGTTCAGGTCGTGGAAGGTGGCGAAGTCTCCGCCCCCACCCAACATCAAATTCGGAAGTACGGTCGGTGCCGGGACCACGTCGATGAAGCCGCCGTAGCTCAAGCGATTGCCGGAGGCCTTGAGATCTTCCTTGTTGGCGGAGTTGGTGTCCACCACGTCGATGATCGCGGCGCCCACGTTGATCCCGAACTCGACGTACGGCGCGAGGACAATCTGCGTCGAGCCGGCCACACCGCGGTTGCGGTGGTCGTTCTGGAACATCGGGCTCGGGTCGGGCGCGAACTGCCACAGGTACTCGGCGGCCAAGCGCAGCTTGAGCCAGCCGACGTCGAAGATGGCCGCCGGGCGGGCCCCGAGGTTATTAAGGAGATCGTCGTTCCCCCAGCGCCCGAGCAGCTCGAAGCGCAGCGACTTGAGCGGGTAGTAGTGGAGCGCCACGTTCCCAGGACCGGCCGGGCGACCGAACAGATAGTCGGCGTTGTAGAGCTGCGGGACCGAGGCGTAGGTGTTGGTCCCATCGTAGGCGCCGATACGCTCGTCAGTGTTGATATCGAGCCCCATCCCCAACTGGAAGACGTCGAAGGCTTGGAAGCGGCCCACGGTGACGTCCCAGCTCTCCCAAACGCCGGTGCGGACCCAAACATCGTCCGCGTCGACGATCCCCTGGGTTGGCTGGACGTCCTGCTGGTTCTTGTTGGCGACCAGCTCGCCCTGCGCCTGGACGAACCAGTGGCCGTCGGTGTACGTCGGCGTCACCCGGAGCAGGAAGCGCCCCTGCTGAAACAGCGTATCGGTGTGCGACGAGGTGCTGTTCCCGCCGAGGCGGATGTGCTTCTCGTCGGTGTCGATCCAGCCGTAGCCCGAGACGCCGATTCCCGTCCGGGGGAAGTAGGGCCACTGCAGGCCCTGCATGTCGAGCCAGAGTGGGCCGCCGTAGAGCCCGCGGATGTAGGGCTCGGGGTAAGCGGACGCCGGCAGCTGCTGGATGAGCGCCGGCGGTGCCTCAGCGGACTCCGTAGGCGCAGCGATCGGCCCCTGCTTCTGCGCGCCGGGCTCGCCGCCGGCGACGGTGGGCGAAGGCGTCCCCGTTGCCGTGTGGGGCGTCGAGGGCGCCGTCGTGTCCCCGGCGAACGGATCGTCGTCGGTGGCGTGCGCGGCGCGCGTTATCCCGAGCGCGCCCAGCAGGAAGGTGAAGACGAGGGTGAGGGGCTTGGCGTTCGTTCGGAGGCTCATCGGCAAATTGAATCGCTCATTGGGTCACCATGAACGTGTCAGAGAGGGCGCACCCGGTTCCCGAGCCTCCGGTGCAGGGCATGGTGGCAGCGGCGGCGCTCGGAGCAACAATCACCTTGACCATCCCCGACTCGACGGCCCAGCTACCGGTGGCGCCGCCGTTCCAGTACTTGAGATCCTTCACGCGGAGCGGAATCGTCACCCGGGCGCCCTGATTGGGAGCGAGCGGGACGCGCTTGAAGGCCTTGAGCTCCTTGTAGGTGCTTCCGGCGCGGTTGGAGACCGACGAGCCCGGATACTGGACGAAGACGAACACCGTCTCGGTACCGGCTACCGCGCTGTTGTTGAAGACGTCGACCGTGACCGGCACCGTGCCGTTCGCGGGGACCGTCGAGCAGCCGACCAGCGGGACCGAGCTGTCGAGCGCGTACTTGTACGTCGTGTACGAGAGGCCGTAGCCGAACGAGAACTGCGGCGTCTCGTTGTTGTGGTCGAAGTACCGATACCCAAGCCAATAGTCCATCTGGGTCGTACCGCTGCTGCTCGCGAAGGCGGGCCAATGGCTGGCATTGGTGTCCCAAGTGAGCGGGAGCTTGCCGCTGAAGTTGACGGTGCCAAACAGGAGCCGGCCCAACGCCGTGCCGCCTGCCATGCCCGGATACCAGGCCATGACCACCGCCTGCACGCTCGACAGCCAGGGCATATCGATGATGCTGCCGCCCTCCAGCACCACCACGGTCGGCTTACCCAGAGCCGCCACGCTGGTGATGAGTCCGTTCTGGACGCCCGTGTTGGCCTTCGGATCGAGACCAAAATTCACGCTGTGCGACGTCGAGCTGATGCCGCCAGTCGTGCGATCGCCGGCCCCCGTGTACTCCTCGCCCTCGTCCTGCGGGGTCAGTCCGGCGATCACCACCGCCAGATCGAAGCCATCGGCTTGCGCCGCGCTGGCGCTGTTGTAGCGGGTCACGGTGACGCCGTTCGAGGCGGCCATGATGCCCGCGAATGGACCGGCGCTCTTGGACGGGTCCGAGAAGACGCGGCTCGATCCGTTATCGCCCGTCCGCACGTTGGTGGTGAAATCGAGATTGCAGTTGATCATCCCGCTCGCACCGCTCGAGCAGTTGTCCTGACTGTTGGTCTCCTGCAGCGTATACGAGACGTTGGCGCCGATGACCGCCACCTTGTGGACCGTCGCCGGGTTGATCGGAAGGGTATTATTGTCGTTCTTGAGCAGGACCATCGACTCCTCGGCCGTCTGCTCAGCCAGCGCGACGTGGCTCATGCCCAGGACCGGATCGGTCTGGTCGTTCTTCTGGATGCTGCCGCCCGAGTAGTTGGTGAACGGCGTCTTGAGCCCGTAGCCGCTCGTCTTGTCGGCGTGGAAGCGGTACTTCTGCTCGAGGATGCGGGCGGCGGAGGTCGTGAGCTGGGTGCTCTGCAGGCCGCCCGAGTTCACCAGCGCCGTCAGCGTCGAGTAGTTGTATCGCCAGGGGAGCTCCATATCGAGCCCGGCGTTGACCGCCTGCTGAGCGATCGGCTGCAGCGTGCTCGCCGCCGGATAGGGGACGCTGTTGCCGTTCGGCATCGCCCACCAGTCTGAAAGGACGAACCCCTGGAACCCGAAATCGGTCCGAAGCAGATCGGTCAGGAGGTGCCCGTTTTGGGTGGAGTGCGTGCCGTTGACCTCGTTGTAGGAGGCCATGATCGAAGAGACACCGCCCTCCTGGACGATCATTTCGTAGTGGCGCGCGTAGATTTCGCGCAGCGTCTCCTCGTCCATGGTCGCGTTGGCGGTCTCGCGGCCGTCCTCGATGTTGTTGGCGGCGTAGTGCTTGGCGCAGGCCCCCGTGTACTGCTGGACGCCGGCGACGAAGGCGCTCCCGAGCCGGCCGAGCAAAAAGACGTCCTCGCCGTAGGTCTCCTGCGCGCGCCCCCAGGCGGGGTGACGGAGAATGTTCACCGTCGGCGCGAGCAGCATCGTGTTCCCCGAAGCGAGCATCTCGTCGCCGATCGCCTCGCCGACCTGGTACTCGAGATCCGGATCGAAGGCCGCGCCGCGCGCGATGGCGACCGGGAAGGCCGTCGAGAAGTCCGACTGCCCGTCCGCGGTGGCGTTCAGATTCACGCCGCGCGGACCGTCCCGGTAGTAGAAGCCGCGAATGTTGCGGCTGGTATTCGTCTCCTGGTTGAAGACGTTGTAGTTGGCGGTACCGCTCTGCGGCAGCCCGCTCATCTGCTGCGCCTTCTCGTCGCTGGTCATCGCCGTCGCGATCGACATCGCCATCGAGTGGTTCGCCGGATCAGCCGTGTAGCCGCTCGTGTAGGGAAGCGGATCCGAGGTCGCGCTCGCGCAGGCCATCTTCATCGGCGTCCCGCCCGTGCCGGTGCTGCCGCCGCTCCCGCTGTCCCCACCGTTCCCTGTGGCCCCGCCGTTGGCGCTGTTCCCGCCCGAACTGCCGCCCGCGCCGTTGCCG
>DASZVW010000983.1:0-3856 GCA_035546895.1 Polyangia bacterium | reverse complement strand
GGAGCGCGCCCTGGCGCCTCTCGCCCGAGGCGTGCGCGCGGGCGTTCAGCGCCGATCCGAGCAACGCGGCGCTCGCCCTCGGCGTCGCGCAGGCCGAGCACGCGCGCGGCCACCTCGACGAGGCCGCGCAATGGGCGAAGCGCGCGCTGGCGCTCGACCCCAAGGCCGCGGAGGCGTACGTGCTCATCGCGCGCGCCGACCTGAACGACGGCCGGCGAGAGGACGCCGGCGCCGCCTACCGGCGCTACCTCGAGCTCGCCCCCCGAGGCTGGCACCACGCCGAAGCCCGGCGCGCGCTGCGCTCGGCGCGCCCGAACGGCTCGCTCGACACGCCCACCGATCGCTGAGGCCGGCCCCATCGCGCGCGCGAGCCCGCGCGACCGACGCGCTCGGCGCGCGCATCCCGGTGACGGCTCCGAGGGAGATCTCATTCTGTAGTTGACACATCGCCCAGGGTTCCAGGAAGCTATGGCCGGCAATCGAGGGGAGCTTAGGGGGCCTCGGTCGCAAACAAGGAGGCTCCATGACCCAGCGGCCATTCAGAAACCATCCGCTCAAGCTCCGCGCATTGAGCCTTTTCATTGGACTATCGGCGTTGATCTTGGGCATGAATTCGGCACGGGCGCAGAGCTCGCCACCCGACCGGACCTTCGGCGGCTGCAACAGCTCCGGCACGATCTGCGGCGGACCGTCGGCGTCGGCGTCCTTCGTAATCCTCGACCTGACGGATGGCACCTCGCACGGCGGCTTTGTCCCTGGAGCCGGATACGGGGTCACGTTCTCGGCCAACCAATGGTACAACTATGGCCTGGCCCTTTACGCGTCATACGTTACGGGAAACGGAGCACCCGACATCTTCACGCCCCTTCTCGTGGCTTCGTTTGCCGAGTACTTGCGAATCGGCGTCGGCCTACAACGTACGAGCGCGGAAGGGAACGTGCCGGGGAAGACCGACGTCATCATGACGTTTGGGCTGGGCCTCGACTTCGGAGCCACACCCGGCTCACAGGGCAACGGCATCGCCAAGAAGCTCGGCATCCAGTAGGGTTCCCCACGTGCGTGGCCGGACCACCGTCGTTGTCTCGGAAAGCCGCGCCCGATGGCGGCGCGGACAGGCGGGCGCATCGAAATGGGTTCTCGGTGCCGTGGCCGCCGGCCTGGCGCTGCTCGGGGCGCCGGTCGCGCACGCTGCGCCTGAGGGCCCCCTCTCCCCCGCGCCGGCCGCCGCCCCCGCCACGCCGGCCCCCGTGGCGCCGGCGCCACGGGTAGAGCCGGCGCAGGAACGGAAGCCGTGGGCGCTCACCGTTCGCGGCGGGGTCAGCCTGGGGGCGTACGAGGCGGGGCTGACCTGGGCGTACCTCCGGCTGCTCCGCGCCGACGCGGACCACGACGGCGACCGCGACCAACGCCTCCGGGTGATCACCGGCGCCTCGGCGGGCAACATCAACGCCTTCCTGGCGGCCATCAACTGGTGCCAGTCCAACGCGGCGGCCGCGGCGGAGACCGCGACCGGCAACCCGTTCTGGAGCGCCTGGATCCCGATCGGCTTCGAGCAGCTCTTCCCGGGCCCGAAGGGGAAGTACAACCCCGACGACGGCCTGTTCACGCGGCGGGCGTTCGAAGGGATCGAGGCGCGGATCCAGACGATGCTGGCCGATCCGAGCCGCTACGACACGCGGTGCCTGGAGAAGCCGCTCTCGCTGGGCGTGACCGTCACCCGGGCCCGCCCCGACACGGTCTGCCTTGGCGAGGACGGCCACGACACCTGCAGCGCCACCGGCAACTCGATCCCCATCAAGACTCAGCGCTTTGTGCTGGCGTTCAACGTGCAGGTCAAGCCGGAGCCCGGCTCGAAGCCCCACCTGGTGTTCACGCTCCCGCCGCCGCTCGATCGATCGGTCGGCTCCGAGCTGCGGCTGCTCACCGGCGAGGGGGGGATCGTCTCCACCGGCGACCTCATCGCCGTGATGGAGGCGTCGAGCGCCTTCCCAGTCGCCTTTGGGCCGCGCCGGATCGTCTACTGCCAGGACGATCCGACCGGCAAGAGCGCCAAGGCCGGCTGCCAGGCGAGCTCCGACAAGTTCTTCGACGGGGGCGTGTTCGACAACATCCCGCTCGGCCTGGCGGTCAACCTGGGGGTCCGCGAGGCCTGCCAATCGGAGCCGGAAAAGGACCGCAAGGAGTGTCTCCGGTCGCGTCCGCCGGCCATGAACTTCCTCTACCTCGATCCCGGCCACCTGCGTGCCCACCGCGAGTCGCCCGACGACGACGCGTCCGACGACGACGACGATCGGCGCGGGCTCGCGAACCTCGAGGACTTCCTGGGCAACTTCGTCGACGTCTCGACGCAGTACGAGCTGCAGTCGGTCGACCGATACGTCTATCAGGACTCGCGCATGCCGTTGCCGCGGCTGACGTCGCACTTCCATCCGATCGTCGGCAACTACCTCGGTCACTTCGGCGCCTTCCTGGCCAAGCCGTTCCGGGAGTACGACTACTACGTCGGCCTCTACGACGCGGTCTGGGGGAAGGCCTCCCACCGCTGCACCGCCGAGGCGCGGGAGAAGAAGCTCGATCAGCTGGGCCTCGGCGCCTGCCTGATCGACGAGGTGGTCGCCGCCTACGGCCAGCTCAAGCTCGATCAGCCGGGGAACGAGGTCGCCTCCTACATGGTCAAGCGCCTCTTCACCGACGAGCTGGGGGCGTTCGTGGGCGACCCGGCCGGGACCAGCACGCTGCTCCAGCACGCGATCGCCGGCGCGGGCGGACAGACCGCGGCCGGGTGGCTGGCCGCCGCGCGGGCGCTGCGGGTGGTCACGCCCGCCGGGGGCGACGAGATCGCGCTCATGGAGGCGCTGGTGACGACGCAGCTGGGGATGGCGGCGGCCCAGGCGCGGGCGAAGGCGCTGGGGCCGGCGATCGAGAAACGCCTGGCGCCGCCCGCCACGTTCTCCGACTTCGTCCAGAAGCTGTCCGACACCCTGGACGCCCGCGCGCTCCCCGTGGCCGCCTTCTTCTCGCCCGCCGAGCAGGCGCTGCTCGACGATCCCGACCGCTGGCTCCGCCGCCAGAGCGCCGAGGCGCTCGAGCGCCTCAACGACATCGAGCGCGAGGACGGCTACGGCCTCGGCAAGGACCTGACGGTGTTCGGGCAGCTGATCGTGAACTCGGAGCCGGTGCGCGCGCCGGGGTTCCTCGAGCTCGACCCCTCGAGCGTGCCGGACACCTTCACGCCACTCCGGCTGGCCAGCCACTTCCTCCCCTACTGGATCGCCGGCGACATCAACCACGGCGGGTACGAGATCGGGTGGCGTCCGACGTTCTGGCCGCTGTCGCGACTGGGGATCTCGTTCCCGCTCACCCCGTTCGTGTGGGAGCGCGACACCACCACCGTCACCGGCGCGGGCGGCGCCGGGCTGATCCTGCGGCTGCAGAACGCGGGGGTCACGGACCTGGAGGTCGTCCCGGCGCGCCTCGCGTTCGCGTACACCGACGGCGGCCACGTCCTCGGCAGCTCGAACCACACGCTGGGGGGCGAGGTGGCCGCCTACCTGGCGGCCGGGAAGCTGCGCCTCTCGGGGACGCTGGTCGACTACGGCCAGTGGAAGCACGACGCCGCCTGGATGATCTACGTCGGGATCGCCGACGTGAACGGCCTCATCTACTGGGCGATCCGCCTCCTCAACGGGTAGCGATGCCGCCCCTCCGCCTCCCCTTCGAGCGCGCGGGGGCGCGCGCCGCCACCCTGCTGGCCGCCGCCCTGGCGGTCGCGGGCTGCGGCGCCACCGAGCTGGTGTTCGGCCAGCGCGCCGACACCGTCACGCCCGGCGTGGTGGCCTACCTGAGCGGGTTCTCG
>DASZVW010000982.1:0-1700 GCA_035546895.1 Polyangia bacterium | reverse complement strand
CGAGGCCGCGCCCGAGGAGCGCGCCGTCGACGGCGTCGGCGATCGTCTTGGCCTGGGCCGCGCTGTCCGGATAGATGGTGATGAACTTGCCCGCCTGGGTGCCGCTCATGCGCTCGAGCGCCTGCACGGTCCCGACGACCTTGTGGTTGACGCCCATCTTCCGCAGCAGCGGCAGGACCGTGTCGGCGACCGCGTGCGCGGAGGCCGCGTCCGCGCTGACGTGGACCTTCCAGCCCTCCGCCGGGATTTCGTGGTGGAGCCAGTCCCGGAAGATCCGGTCGGCGTGGTAGCCCGGCTCGTGCCCGAACTCGACGGCGGGGATCGCCGCGGGCTGGGGCCGGGGCGGGGGCCGCGTCGGTCGCTGGTCCGCCGGGAGCGCTTCGGCGGGCGGCGCCGGCGCGGGGGCGGCCTGTGGCGTCGGCGCCTGCGCGGGATCGGTGCCGGGGGGCGGCGCCGGCGTGGCGCCGGGCGCCTGGGGCGGCTTCGCCGCCGTCTGGAGATCGTCGGCGTCCTTGAGGATCCCCTCGGTCGTCTGCTCGATCTTGGCCAGCGCGCCGAGATCGTCGTCGCCGAGCCCGCTGACGCCGGCCGCCACGCCCCGCCAGCTCCGGTAGGCGCCTCGGAGCGCGGTGATCAGCTTGGGGGCCGCCAGCACCACCCGGGCGAAGCCGTAGAGGGCGACGGCGCTCTCCACGACGTCCCACACGCGCAGGAACTCGGCGCCCTGGGCGCCGAAGCGCGACAGGATGAGCCCGCGGTGATCGTCGATGACCACCCCGACCGCCCCGATGGCCAGCGCCGCGCGATCGGCGAACAGCAACACGCGCGCGGTGGCCGAGGCCTCGACGCCCAGCCCCACCAGCGCGCCCGCGCCCACCGTCAGGCCGATGGCCGCCACCCCCAGCGCCTTCTCCAGCATCTTGGTGTCGGTCTGGTTCGACAGCTCCACCAGGAACAGCGCCGGCGCGTACTTGATGACGCCGCCGAGGTCGTAGAGCTTCACCCCCACGATCTCGTTCTCGGGCAGGGTGATGCCGCTGACGGCGACCTCCGACGGCAGGGTGCTGGTCTCCTGCTTGAACGCGTCGGCCCCCAGCGTGTGGACGGGGATCTTGACGTGGATCCCGCCGTTCGGCCGCCGCTCGGCGGTGATGGGCGCGTCGTCCAGCACGGTGGGGCCGGGGATCCGGAGGGGGAAGATCTTCACCGCGCCGCCGCCGGCGACCCGCTCGAGCTCGGCCGGGGCGATCCGGCTGCTCTTGAGCTTGAGGATCCGGGTCGCCTGCGCCTGCTCGTCGTCGCCGACGCTGCCCGAGGTGAGCTCGTCGTAGAGGCGGTCGAGGAGGCGGCGCCCGCGCTCGTCGGCCACGATCTGGCGGAGGAGCGCGTCGGTGGCCGCCTCCATGAAGGCGAGCGAGACGTCGTCGCGATCGGTGGATCCCAGGTCGTCGATGACGTTCTGGACGAAGTCGTACTCGCGCCCGGCGGCGCGGCGCACGAGCGCGCCTCCGAGCCCCTCCTCGTCGAGGTTGAGGAAGGAGGTGAACTGAGAGATCAGATCGCGGGCCGGATCGTCGGCGCGGAGGATGACCGGCGGCGCGGCGCCGGGCGCCGCCGCCTGCTGGGCGACGTGGGTGAGCTCGTGAGCCAGGAGGCGCCGGCCGGGCGCCGTCTCCGGCGCGTACTCGCCGGCCCCGAAC
>DASZVW010000981.1:0-2518 GCA_035546895.1 Polyangia bacterium | reverse complement strand
GGCCCCGCCCGGGCGGCCACGCCGCGGCAGGCGGTGCGCGGCACGGTGGCGGTGGTCAGCGCCTTCACCGTGGCCCACTCGATCACGCTGGCCGCGCAGGTGCTGCGCCCGGGCTGGCTCACCACCCGCTGGGTCGAGCCGGCCATCGCCTTCTCGGTCGCCTACGTCGGCTTCGAGAACCTGCTCCCCCGGCTGCCGCGCGGGCGCTGGCTGCTGGTGTTCGGCTTCGGCCTGGTGCACGGGCTCGGCTTCGCCTCGGTGCTGCGCGAGATCGGCCTGCCGCGCCGGGGCCTCCTGCTCTCGCTCTTCTCGTTCAACCTGGGCGTCGAGCTGGGCCAGCTCCTGGTGGTGGCGCTCGCGCTCCCGCTGGTGGTCGCCGGCGCCCGCCGCGCCCCGCGCGCCTTCGAGCGCTGGGGCCTCGGGCTCGGCTCCGCCCTCATCGGCGGCTTCGGGACCGTCTGGCTGGTCCTCCGCCTGGCCGCGCGCTGACCGGCCGCGCTCGCCTCACCAGGGGAGGACCTGGCCGTTGGCGTGCCAGAAGGTGCCGGTGGTCTCCAGGTTGAGGGCGTCGAGGCGGTCGACGAGCTGCTTGGCCGCCTCGTCGGGGTCGACGTTGCCGCTCCCCGCGGTCATCTCGGTGCGGACGAAACCAGGGTGGAGGATCGCCACCGCGATGCCGGCGCCGCGCAGGTCGCGGGCCATCGACATGCCGGCGGCGTTGAGCGCCGCCTTGGACATCCGGTAGCCGTAGTAGCCGCCGGAGCCGTTGTCGGCGATCGAGCCCATGCGGCTGGTGATGAGGGCCAGCTTGCCGCCGCGGCGGACGTTCCCGCGCAGCGCCTTGACCACCCGCAGCGGGCCGAGCGCGTTCACCTCGAGCTGCCGCCGCACGTCGGCGAGGTCGACGTCCCCGAGGTCGTCCTCCTTCAGGATGCCGGCGTTGCAGACGAGCTCGTCGAGGACCACGCCGTCGAGGCGCCGGGCCAGCGCCGCCACGGCGGCGTCGTCGGTGACGTCGACGCCCGGCTCCACGCGCGCGCCGAGCCCCTCGAGCGCCGGCGACGGCTGGCGGCAGGCGGCGATCACCTGGCGCCCGAGCGCCTTGAGGCGCTTGCAGAGGGAGAGGCCGATGCCGCGGTTGGCGCCGACGACCAGGACGGTGCGGGGGGTGGAGGGGCTCATGCGGCGGAGCCTAGCACCGCGCGCGCAAAACGCCGGTGACGCTTCGGCGCCTCAGTGCGAGCGCGCCACCACCGGCTTGCCGGCGGCCGGGCTCGGCGTCCGGTGCGCCACCGCGTGCGAGAACAGCTTGCGGAGGCGCTTGCCCGACCAGCCCCCCTCGCTGTCGGTCTCCCCTTCTTCGAGATCGGGGGGCGTCTCGGGCTCGGGACGCGGGGACATGCTCTTGACCCAGTCGAGGCACTGCTTCTCGGTGAAGGTCGCCTCCTTGCGGTCGAACACGAACGGCTGCGCGGCGTAGGCGGCGTACTCGTCGTCGGTGATCCGGCCGCGCTCGTGGACCTTGGCCAGGATGCGCCGGACGTAGCGGTCCCACTGCGGCGACAGCGAGCCGTGGCAGTACTGCACGTAGCGCCGCTTGGGCGACGGCAGGATCGAGGAGAAGAACGCCGCCTCCAGCGGGGTGAGGTCGGCCGGCTTCTTGCCGAAGTAGTGGCGGGCCGCCGCGCCGATGCCATAGATGCGCGGCCCGAACTCGATGGCGTTGAAGTAGAGCTCCAGGATCCGCTCCTTGGGGAGGATCTGCTCCAGGTACCAGACGAGGAAAAGCTCCTGCAGCTTGCGCGAGAGCGTCTTGTCCTTGGTGAGGAGGACGTTCTTCGTCATCTGCATGGTGATCGAGGAGGCTCCCAGCCGGAAGCCGCCCCCCTGCAGGTTGCGGCGCAGCGCGCTCTTGAACTCCGAGCTCACCCAGCCGTGGTGCTTGAAGAAGCCGTTGTCCTCGGTGGTCATGATCGATCCCACCAGGTACGGCGAGATCTGATCGTAGGGGGCGAAGTCGGGGTTGTCGGGGCCCACCACCACCGGGATGGTGTCGGTGTCGCCCGGGGCGCCGCCCGATCCGGGCAGCTTGGGGACCTCGACGTTGATCACCAGCGTCTCCGGCTCGGCCAGCGCCTTCACGTCGTCGGGCGCCTTGACCACCTTGCAGCCGTCGATGCCCACCTTGCCGGTCAGATCGAGATCGTCGAGGTGGGCGAAGTCGGCCTTGAAGCCGACGTCGGCGGCGAAGGACCCCTGCAGCACGAACCCCTGCAGCCGCGGCACCAGCGCCGGCGGGATGCTGGAGAGCAGCTTGCTGCACGGCATGCGCGGCACCGAGAAGTGGAGATCGATGTCCGGGACCACGCTCAGCGTCTTGCCGTTGGTGAACCGGAAGGTCCCCGCCGGCAGCGCCACGTGCCCGGAGAGGCGCGCGGTCAGATCGCGGACCCGCGCCTCGGCCCGCTCCAGCTCCAGCCGCCGCGCCAGCGGGTAGACGGTGCCGCGCAGGGTGATC
>DASZVW010000980.1:0-3240 GCA_035546895.1 Polyangia bacterium | reverse complement strand
ACCTGCACCCCGGTGCCCAACGGCCAGGCCCCCACGCCGGCCGGCCAGTGCACGACCTCCAGCGCCGCGACCTGCGGCACCGACGGCACCTGCAATGGCGCCGGGGCCTGCCGCAACTACCCGACCGGCACCCAGTGCGCCGCCGCGGCGTGCAGCGTCTCCACGCTGACGCCGGCCCAGACCTGCAACGGCGCCGGCGTCTGCCAGACGGTGACCGCCGGCCCCTGCACGGGGAACCTGGTCTGCGGCAGCGCCACCGCCTGCAAGACCTCCTGCGCGACCAACAGCGACTGCGTCTCGCCGTACATCTGCAGCGCCGGCGTCTGCACGCTCAAGACGCCGGGCACCGCCTGCTCGACGGCGGCCGAGTGCGCCTCCGGGTTCTGCCAGCAGGGGGTCTGCTGCAAGAGCGCCTGCACCGGGACCTGCATGTCCTGCGCGGTCAGCGGGACCGCCGGGACCTGCTCGCCGGTCCCCGCCAACACGGCGCCCACGCCCACCACCCAGTGCACCGACGCCGGGGGGACCAGCTGCGGGACCAACGGCCTCTGCGACGGGACCGGCAAGTGCCAGCTCTACGGGACCGGCACCCAGTGCGCGGGCGCCACCTGCGTCGGCGACACCCTCACCCCGTCCCGCTTCTGCGACGGCGCCGGCTCGTGCAAGACCGTCACCTCGACGCTCTGCGATCCGTACGCCTGCGGGACCGGCGGCGCGTGCAAGACGAGCTGCATGACCGCCACCGACTGCACCTCGCCGGCCTCCTGCACCATCCCCTCAGGCCAGACCACCGGGAGCTGCGGCAAGCTGGCCATCGGATCGGCCTGCACCTCGGCGGCGATGTGCAACTCCGGCTTCTGCGCTCAGGGGGTCTGCTGCAACAACGCCTGCGCCGGGACCTGCAGCAGCTGCGCCCTCTCCGGGACCGTCGGCACCTGCACCTCCATCCCCGCCGGCCAGGCGCCCTCGCCGACCACCCAGTGCACCAACCAGGGGGCGGCGAGCTGCGGGACCAACGGCCTCTGCAACGGCAGCGGCGGCTGCCAGAAGTACCCCGCGGGGACCCAGTGCGCGGGCGGCACCTGCACGAGCGGCAACGCCGTCGGCCCCTCGACCTGCAACACCAGCAACGCCTGCGTGGCGCCGGCCTCGACGCCCTGCACGCCTTACATCTGCGGGACCAACGCCTGCAAGACCACCTGCGCGACGAGCGCCGACTGCCTGTCGCCCGACATCTGCGCCGCGAACGCCTGCGTCCCGCCGGTGACGCTCACCATCCAGCTCGCCGAGCGCGATCTCAACGCCACCGATCCGGCCGTGGCGCCGCACTTCAAGATCACCAACAGCGGCACCAACACCGTCACCCTCTCGCAGATCACCCTCCGCTACTGGTACACGGAGGAGGCGGCCGACGGCATGACCGTCGCGACGACGCCGATCGCGCAGACCGCGAGCTGCGACTTCGCGGCCATCAGCTGCTCGAACGTGACCATGTCGTTCGTCCAGGTCACGCCGGCGGTGACCGGGGCCAACTTCTACTTCCAGGTCGGGTTCGCGACCGGCGCCGGCACCCTGGCGGCGGGGGCCAACACCAACGAGATCCAGCTCCGCTTCAACAAGAACGACTTCAGCAACTACAACGAGGCCAACGACTACTCGTACCTCTCGACGCTGAGCTACACCACCACCACCAAGGTCACCGCCTACCTGAACGGCGCCCTCGTCTACGGCACCGAGCCGATGTGACCCCGGGGAAATACCCCCGCCGGCTCGGGGCCGAGCGCCCCACGCACGGGTCGGCTAAGATGGACGCATGGGCCTGACGGAGGACGTCCGCGACATCGCCCGTCGCGCGGGCGTCGACCTGTTCGTTCTGTTCGGGTCGCGGGCCCGCGGCGAGGCGAGATCCGACTCCGACTGGGACTTCGCCTACGCGTTCAGCGGGGACCGCTCGTGCTTCGATCCCGAGGCGCTGCAGGCCGATCTCGTCCGGGCGCTCGGCAGCGACCGAATTGATCTCGTCGATCTGAAGCACGGATCCGCGCTGCTCAGGTTCCGGATCGCCGCCGAGGGGTCACCGATCTACCAGGCCGAACCGGGCGCCTTCGAAGACTTTCAGATCGAGGCGGCTCGGTTTTGGTGCGACGTGAACCCGGTGCTCGAGGCGAGCTACCGTGACGTCCTCGCTCGTCTCGGTGCCGCGTGACCGCAGCCAGCGCCCTGCTCGCGGAGAAGTCGGCAGCCGTCGAACGTCACCTCGAACGCGTCGCCGCCCGCCTCCCGACCGACGCCTCGGCCCTGCAACCGATGAGCGATGCTTCCGACGCCGTGATCCTTCACTTATGGCAGGCCGTCCAGACAACAATCGATCTGGCGATTTCCGTCTGTGTTCGACGCGGTCTCGGGTCTCCGGCCAATTATGGTGAAGCCTTCGACAAGCTCGCAGAGGCCGCCGTGATCGGCAAAACGCTCGCCTCGCGGTTGGTCCGGGCAGCCGGATTCAGAAACGTCGTGGCCCATGCTTACGCGGCGCTCGACATGGCGCGCGTCTTCCGGGCGGCGACGGAGGGGCCCGGCGATCTGCGCGCGTTCCTGGCCGCGCTCCGGGACGCCGGCTGACCGGGTCAGGACTTCGCGACTTCGATCGTTACCAGGTTGGGGGCGAAGGCGCGGAGCGCCTGCAGGCTGCGCGACTGCCACTGGGCGGCGGGGTCGCTCAGGAAGCGGATGCGGTAGTGGTCGTCGGCGCGCTCGTCGACCTGGGCGATCCAGCGGACGAACTCCTTGAGGCAGGAGGAGTTCATGAACGCCAGCTCCCGGAAGTCGGCGACCACCTCGCCCATGTGCCCGCGGCGGGCCTCGTCGTCGACGGAGTCGAGGAAGGGGCCGAGCGGGGCGTTGACCCGCAGATCGGCGTTCCCCCACAGGCGCATCACCAGCGCCTGGCCGTCGACGGCCGCCGTCGCCTCGAACTCGGTGTCCTTGATGCCCTGGATCTGATCCGCCGCCATGGACTCTGCTTCAAGTTTACACGGCGGGAAAATCGGCGGTCAAATCGGGCGGCTCACTCGAAGGGGTCGGCCTTCTTGTCCGGTGGCTGGGCCGCGGTCGCCGGCTTGTCGTCGGCGGGCTTGGGGGCGGCGGGGTTCACCTCCTCGTGCCGGGCCGCGCGGCGCCGCTTGACGTGCCGGGGCGGGGCCTTGGGCTCGGGCGCCGCGATCGCGGCGGGGGCGGGCGGCT
>DASZVW010000979.1:0-1740 GCA_035546895.1 Polyangia bacterium | reverse complement strand
CGGCGCCCGGATCGTCGTGTCGGTTACCTGATTAGGAGGGGAAATGGAGGAGCCGGGCCTGAGCAAGCGCGTCGCCAACGCCCTGGCCGTCAGCGAACGCATCGTCGATGCGGCCGAAGCGCTGTTCGACGAACGCGGCGTCGCGGCGACCTCGCTGGCGCACATCGCCGCCGAGGCGAAGGTCTCCACGGGGACGGTGTTCTCCTACTATCCGGCCAAGGCGGACATCATCCGCGCGATTCTGACCCGGCGGCCGACCAAGCTGCCGATCAAGGACCTGTCGTCGACCCCGGTGGGCACGCCCGAGGAGGCGCTCGAACAGCTCAAGGCGATCATCCAGCGCGCGGTGGAGGCCGGTTCCAAGAACGCCCGCGGCATCGGCGCCGCCTGGAGCGCGGCCCAGATCGACTCCGATTTCGCCAAGTGGTGGGAGCGCGAGCAGAGCCGCCGCTGGAACGAGCTCAAGACCTTCGCCGCCCACTGGGCCGAGCGCGGGCTGCTGAAGGCGGGCCTGACCATCGCCGAGGCCACCGACATCCTGTGGTCGATGACCGGTCCGCTGGTGTTCCGCGCGTTCGTCCGCGACAGCGGCTGGAACACCGAGCAGTACGAAGCCTGGCTGAAGAAGGTGCTCTACCGCGAGGTCCTCGGCGTCGGCACGCCGCCGGAAATGCGCTGACCTTCCGGTCGTCCCGGTCGGGAACCAGCCCAGAGACGGTGCGGCCGGCGGCGCGGTAGTCTGAACGCCAAGGTCGCCAAGAACGCCAAGAACGCCAAGTCAGGATCGGCGCGCAGCGCCTTTGGATTGTCAGGCTCTTCGCAGGATTGGACGCGCCGCTTCGCGACGCAGGGCCTCTTGGCGACCTTGGCGATCTTGGCGTTGAAAGCGGTCCATCCGCGCCTGCTCGCCTGGAGCGGCAGGCCGCCGGGTCAGCCGCCGGCGTTCCCGGTCGAGGCGGCGGCGTGATGCGCCGCTGGCGCCGGCTGGCCGCCCTGCTGGGCGAGGATGCTGGCCAGGGCGTCGGTGCTGGGCGGCGGCGGCTTGGGCGTCCAGCCGAGACCCAGAACCACGCGCCCGCCGACGTCGTCCGGCGCGTGCGGCTCTGGCGGGCCGTCGGACGCCGCCGCAGCCAGCTCGACCGGGGCCGCAGCGGGGACCCCCGCGGGCGGGGCCTCGCCGCCGGCGTAGCGGTAGCCGAAGGCGCCCGGCTCTCCGGAGCCGCCGGGCCAGCGATAGAAGATGTGCGCGCCGATCTGGACGACCTTGGCCAGGGTGTGGCCCCAGTACGGGGCGACGTAGTTGGCGTGGTAGTGCGTCGCTTCGCCGACCGCCGGCTGCACGTGGCCGGCCAGCGCGGCCAGGGCCACGGCGCGCGCCCGCGACCAGGCCGCCGCGGCCGGCGGGCGGCCCATGGAGCCGTCGCAGGCGAAGGTGAACTGGCAACCCGACCCGCCGCCGCCGCCTTCGAACACGACCCCGCACACCGTCTTCGGGAAGGCGCCGTGGCGCACCCGGTTCAGGATCACCTGCGCCACGGCCTCCTGGCCGGCGCGCGGCTCGAAGCCGGCTTCGTAGTAGATCGCCTGGGTCAGGCAGTCCGCGGCGCGGTCGTGGTCGGCGCCGGCGCGGAGGACGAACGGAGCGGCCGCGCGGACGGGAGCGGCCGAGAACGGGATCGAGGCGTTGATGCGCAGCGCCTCCTCTGGCGTCAGCGCCGCGGCGCCGGGGGCGGCCGGGTC
>DASZVW010000978.1:0-1834 GCA_035546895.1 Polyangia bacterium | reverse complement strand
GGCGGGGCGGCTGGTGCGCGCGGCCGTCCGGCTCCAGGCGCCCACGCCGGTCGCGCTCACCGCCTCGGGGTACCGGGTCTCGCTCCGCACGATGGAGGTCGCGCACCTGGCGCTGCGGACGCCGCAGGCGCGCTGGGCGCTGGCCCACCCGACCCGGATCACCGTCGAGGACGGGCGGCTCGCCGTCACCGGCCTCGACCTTCGCTCGGGCGCGCAGGTGATCGCGGGCGAGCTGGAGAAGACCGGCCGCCGCGGACACCTGGCGCTCCACGTCGCCGGGTTCGATCCGGGGCGGCTGCCGCCGGCGCTGGCGCCGCGCGCGCTGGCGGCCGTGGGGCGGGTGGATCTCGACGCCGACCTGACGTTCACGCCCAGCCGGCTGCGCGGGCGCCTGACGGCCGGCGCGCTCGGCACCGGCCTGCGCGCCGCCTTCGACCTGCCGCCGGCCTGGCCGCCGCGGGCGGGGCGCGCGCCCGTGTCGCTGCAGCTCGCCACCGACGAGATCGACGTCCAGACCGTCGCCCGCGCCGTGGCCGCCGCGACCGGCAAGCCGGCGCCGCTCGATCCGCGCGGGAAGCTCCGCCTGGCGGTGACCGTCGACGGCAGCGCCGAACGGCCGCTGCTCGACCTCCGCCTCGACGGCCGCGCCGTCGCGCTCGCCGGCCGCACGCTCGGCGACCTCAGCGTCGCGCTCCACGGCGACGACGCCCGGCCGCTCACGCTCCAGGTGAGCGCCACCCAGCGCGCCGCCCCGGCGACGCTGACCGCCACCACGCCGCTGTCGCTGCGCGCGCTGCTGCGCGGCCCGCCCGACACGCGCACGTTGCTCCGCACGCCGGTCACCATCGACGGCCAGGTCGAGAAGGCCTCGCTCCCCGCGCTGGCGGCGCTGGCTGGCGTGCGCGGGATCCACGGCGGCACGCTCACCCTCCACCTCTCGGCGCGCGGCACCGCGCTCGATCCGACCGGCACGCTGGCCGTCGATCTGGCGGGGGTGACGACCCGCCGCGTCCCCGCCACCGACGCCCGCGTCGAGCTGACGCTCGATCGCCGCGCCACCCAGGCGAACGTCCGGGTGGTCCGCGCCGGCCACCCGCTGCTGGCGCTGGTGGCGCGGCTCGGCGCCGACGTGGGGGCGCTGGCCGATCGCGCGCGGCTCGCCGAGGCCCCGCTCTCGGTGCGCGCGGTGGTGGGTCCGCTCGAGCTGCGGCGGCTGGGGCTCCCCGCCCAGGTCACCGGCGGCGCGCGCGAGTCGGCGCTGGCGGGGACGCTGCACGCCGACCTCACGCTGGACGGCAACCTGCGCGCGCCCCGCCTCCTGGCCCACGTGCAGGCGGGCGACCTGCGGCTCGACGAGGCGCGCGTCGGCTACCTCGACGCCGCGATCCGCTACGCGGGCGGCAAGGCGAACGTCGATCTGCGCGGGGCCTCCGCCAACGGCGGCACGCTGGCGCTCGACGTGGTGGCCCGCGCCGATCTGGGGCTGGCGGCGCTGCGCGCGCACCCCCCTGACCTCCAGCGCCTGCCGCTCGAGGTCCACCTCGCCGCGCAGAAGCTCGATCTGCGCGGCCTCTCGGGCCTCACCCCCGCCCTGCGGCGCGCCGGGGGCGTGCTCGACGCGGAGGTCGACGCGCGCGGCGATCTCCGCGAGCCGCGCTTCTCCGGCCGGGTCACCTGCACCAAGTGCGAGCTGCAGCTCGCCGGCGTGGGCGACTTCCACGACATCCACCTGGCGCTGCACGGCGACACCGACCAGATCGTGCTCGACGATCTGTCGGCCAAGAGCGGCGACGGCAACGCCCGCGTGATCGCCACCCTCTCGCGCGATCCCAAG
>DASZVW010000977.1:0-1613 GCA_035546895.1 Polyangia bacterium | reverse complement strand
GGCGCGTCCTCACCCACGCCGTGCGCCTGCACCTCGAGCGGCGCGTGCTGGTCTCGGGCAACCGGACGATCGTCTTCGGCTGACGGCGCGTTCGGCCGACGGTCAGCCGGCGAAGGCCGCGGCCGGCAGCCAGCGGATCTCGCCGAAGCCGGCGATGAAGCGGGCCTCCTCGATCTCGACGCGCCAGAACGAGAAGTCGCCCAGCGCCAGCGTGTCGGCGGCGCGCGGCCAGCGGGCGAGATAGCGGGCGCGGGCGTCGTCCTCCTCGCCGGCGCCGACGGGGACCGCGCGCCCAAGCAGCGACAGCCGCGCCCCGGCCTGCGGATCGGCGGCGGCGGTGCGATCGCCGACGAACAGGCCGGCGCGCGGATCGGCGCGCAGGTTGTGCGTGTGGGCGGCCAGCGCCGAGAGGAGCAGGAGCGGGGCGCCCGCGCCCGAGAGCGCGTAGGGCGTCACCGAGCCGTACGGCGTCCCCGGCCGGCGGACGGAGATCGTCGACAGCACGCCGACCGACTCGGCGGCCAGCAGGGCGCGCGCCGCGGCGGCGGCTCTCTCGGCGTTCTCCTCGGCCACCAGGCAAGTTTAGCCCGCGGGCGGCGATCGGGATAAAACTGACACGTGGAGGTGATCGTCGTGCCGGCTGCCGAGGCCGCCTGCCTGCGCGCGGCGCGGATCGTCGCCCGGCTCCTGCGCGCCAAGCCCGAGGCGGCGCTGGCCCTCCCCACCGGCAGCACGCCGCGCGGGATCTACGCGGAGCTGGTCCGCCAGCACCGGGCGGAGGGGCTGTCGTTCGCGCGCGCGACGGCGTTCAACCTCGACGAGTACGTGGGGATCCCGCCCGACCACCCGGGGTCGTTCCGGCGCGCGCTGCGGGAGGCGCTCTACCGGCACGTCGATCTGCCCGAAGGCCACGCGCACGCGCCCGACGGGCAGGCCCCCGATCTGCCGGCCGCCTGCGCGGCGTACGAGGCGGCGATCGCGGCGGCCGGCGGGCTCGACCTGGCGCTGCTCGGGCTCGGCACCGACGGGCACATCGCCTTCAACGAGCCGACGTCGTCGCTCGGCTCGCGCACGCGGCTCAAGACGCTCGCCGAGGAGACGCGCGCCGCCAACCAGCCGGCGTTCGGCGCCGAGCCGGTTCCGCGGCACGCGCTTACCATGGGGATCGCCACCATCCTGGAGGCGCGGCGCTGCCTGCTGGTGGCCTTCGGGGCGGCCAAGGCGGCGGCGGTCGCCAGGCTGGTGGAGGGCCCGCTGACCGCGTTGGTCCCGGCCTCGGCGCTGCAGCTCCACCCGCACGCCACCGTGATCGTCGACGAGGCGGCGGCCGAGGGGCTGCGCCTGCGCCGCTACTACGACGCCGTGGCGGCCGCCAAGCCGGCCTGGCAGCGCGAGGCGTGACGCCGGCTGGTACGATAGGGAGGGACGATGCGACGTTCGTACGGGCTGGGCCTGGCGGTCCTGCCGGTCCTGGCGACGGGAGCGCCCGCGTGCAACGACACGGTCCCCTCGCAGCAGCCGACGTTCGACGGCGGCGCGGGGAGCGGCGGCGGCGCGGCGGGCGGCGCCGCCACTGGCGGCACGGGCGGCGGACCGGGCACGGGTGGCGCGCC
>DASZVW010000976.1:0-2118 GCA_035546895.1 Polyangia bacterium | reverse complement strand
CAACACGCTCCAAGACATCCTAGTCCGCGTGGCCCGGATGCAGGGCAGGGACGTGCTGTGGCAGCCCGGCATGGACCATGCCGGAATCGCGACCCAGATGGTGGTCGAGCGCCAGCTCATGGAGCGGCAGGAGCCCGGCCGGCGCGAGATGGGCCGCGAGAAGTTCGTCGAGCGCGTCTGGCAGTGGAAGGAGGAGTCCGGCGGCACCATCGGCCGCCAGCTCCGCCGGCTCGGCGCGTCGTGCGACTGGAGCCGCGAGCGCTTCACCATGGACGAGGGCCTGTCGCGCGCGGTGCGCAAGGTGTTCGTCCAGCTCTATCGCGAGGGGCTGATCTATCGCGACAAGCGCCTCGTCAACTGGGACCCGAAGCTCCTCACCGCGATCTCCGACCTCGAGGTCCAGCAAATCGAGGTCAAGGGCCATCTCTGGCACCTCCGCTACCCGATCGAGGACAAGGTATTCGATGCGGCCGACCCCTCGACCTACATCGTCGTCGCCACCACCCGGCCCGAGACGATGCTCGGCGACACCGCCGTCGCGGTGAACCCGAAGGACGAACGCTACGCGGCGTATGTCGCAGCCTACGAGGCCGGCAAGCCGGTCAACGTGGTGCTGCCGCTGGTCGGCCGGCTGATCCCGATCGTCGCGGATGAATACTCGGATCCCGAGAAGGGTTCGGGCGCGGTCAAGATCACCCCGGCCCACGACTTCAACGACTTCGAGGTGGGGCGGAGGCACGGCCTGCGGATGATCAGCGTGCTCGATGCTGAGGCTCACATTGCGCTTCAGGGCAACCAACCTTTCTTGGCTGGACCCTATGTTGCCCAATGGCGCGATCCGAAAGCATGGCTTGATCTGAATGGCGCAGATCGCTTGGCCGCACGCCAGATGATCGAGGACATGCTGAAGGTTCAGGGATTGGTCGAAAAGATCGAGCCCTATACGCACACGGTTCCGCACGGGGACCGCTCGGGTGCCGTCATCGAGCCGTTCCTGACCGACCAGTGGTATGTCGACGCCAAGACGCTGGCGCAGCCCGCGCTTCAGGCGGTGCGCGGCGGACGGACGAAGTTCGTCCCGCAGAACTGGGAGAAGACCTATTTCGACTGGCTGGAGAACATCCAGCCCTGGTGCATCTCCCGCCAGCTCTGGTGGGGGCATCAGATCCCCGCGTGGTACGGCGAAGGTAGCGGTGGGAGCACGCAACAGAGCTGGGACAATCGACAGGTCTTCGTCGCGGAATCCGTCGAAGAGGCTCTTGCCGATGCCAGGCTTCACTACGGCCGCGAGGTTAGACTTGTCGACGGCCCTGTGACCGCCGACAGGCTGAATGCGCTTCAAAACGACATTATCCGGGAAGAAAAGAACGGCGGTACTCCTTGGGTCGCGATCTGGCGCGACGAAGACGTCCTCGACACCTGGTTCTCCTCGGCGCTGTGGCCGTTCTCCACCCTCGGCTGGCCGGACGCGACGCCGGAGCTCGCCCGCTACTACCCGACCTCGGTCCTCGTCACCGGCTTCGACATCATCTTCTTCTGGGTCGCCCGGATGATGATGATGGGCCTGCAGTTCATGGAGGAGGTGCCCTTCCGCGACGTCTACATCCATGCCCTCGTCCGCGACGAGACGGGCGCCAAGATGTCGAAGTCGAAGGGCAACGTCATCGATCCCCTGAGCCTCATCGACAACTATGGCGCCGACGCGCTGCGCTTCACGCTCGCCGCCATGGCGGCGCAGGGGCGCGACGTGAAAATGTCGGTGCAACGGGTCGAGGGCTACCGCAACTTCGCGACCAAGCTGTGGAACGCGGCCCGCTTCGCCCAGATGAATGGCTGCGTTCGCGCCGAGGGCTTCGACCCGAGGGCGGTGACCGGCACGCTGAACCGATGGGCGCTCGGGGAATTGTCGCGCGCCGCCTGGGACGTGCGCGGCGGCATCGAGGTCTACAAATTCACCGAGGCGGCGACCGCGATCTATCGTTTCGTCTGGAACGTCTATTGCGAGTGGTATCTCGAATTGATCAAGCCGGTCCTCACCGGTCCCGACGGCGCGGCCAAGAGCGAAACACGTGCGGCGGCAGCATGGGCGCTCGATGAAATTCTAAAGCTCCTGCACCC
>DASZVW010000975.1:0-3805 GCA_035546895.1 Polyangia bacterium | reverse complement strand
AGTCGCTGTAGTTCCCGGCGTGGGCCTCGACGTGGGTGCCGTCGATGACCAGCAGGCGCGTGCAGATGCGATCCAGGAAGTAGCGGTCGTGGCTGACGGTGATGAGGGTCCCCTCGTAAGCGCCGAGCGCGTCCTCCAGCGTCTCGCGCGCCGGGATGTCGAGGTGGTTGGTCGGCTCGTCGAGCACCAGCACGTTGCGCGGGAAGAGCATGATCTTGGCCATCGCCAGCCGGCTCCGCTCGCCACCCGACAGGCCGCGCACGGTGCGGAAGGGGTCGTCGCCGAAGAAGCGGAACTTGGCCAGGTACTGGCGGACCGCCTCGGGCGAGAGATCGGCGCGCACCGAGCGGATCTCGTCGGTGAGCGACAGCTCTTCGTTCAGCGTGCCGAGCTTCTGATCGAAGTAGCCGATGCGCACGCCGGTGCCGATCTCCACCTTGCCGGCGAGCGGCGGCAGCTCGCCGATCAGCGTCTTGAGCAGCGTCGACTTGCCGCTGCCGTTGGGGCCCACGATGCCGACCTTGTCGCCGCGGTAGACGTTGACCGTCACCTCGTCGAGGATCCGCGCGCCGGGGTAGCCGACGGCCAGCCTGGGGGCGCGGATGATCTCCTTGCCGCCGAGATCGCCGCCGGTCTGGAAGTTGAGCGCGATCTTGCCGGCGTGCTGCCACTGGTCGTCGGGGCGCTCGAGCCGCTCCAGCTTCTCCAGCATCTTGCGGCGGCTCTGGGCCTGCTTGGTCTTCTGGCCGGCCAGGTTCTTGCGGATGAAGTCCTCGGTCTTCTCGACGTGCTCCTTCTGCCGCTCGTACTCGGCCTGCGCGCGCTCGATCCGCGCCGCGCGCTCGACCACGTACTTGTCGTAGCGGAACGGGTACTTGGTCAGCTTGCCGTTCTCCAGCTCGACGATCTCGGTGCAGACCGCGCGGATGAAGGCCCGGTCGTGCGAGACCAGCACGAAGGCCCCCTGGTACTCGGCGAGGTAGGCCTCGAGCCGCTCGATGGCCGCCAGGTCGAGGTGGTTGGTCGGCTCGTCGAGCAGCAGCAGGTCGGGCTGGCGCACCAGCACCTTGGCCAGCTCGAGCCGCCCGCGCTCGCCGCCCGACAGCGTGTCGACCCGGCGCGAGAAGTCGCTCTCCGAGAAGCCGACGTCGGCGGTCAGCCGCTTGACGCGCGCCTCGAGCTCGTAGCCGCCGCCGCGCTGGTAGCGCTCCTGCAGCTCGCCGTAGCGGGCGAGGTCGGCATCCTGTCCGGCCCCGAGCTTCCCTTCCAGCGCCTGCATCTCGTCGTGCAGGCGCTGGAGGTCGGCGAACGGCTCCAGCAGCGCCTCCAGCAGCGTGCCGCCGGCCGCCAGCTCCTGCGACTGGCGCAGGTAGGCGACCGAGGCCCGGCCGAGGACTCGCACGTCGCCGCCGTCGGGCGCGAGGTCGCCGGCCAGCAGCCGCAGCGCGGTCGACTTGCCGGTCCCGTTCGGGCCCAGCAGCGCCAGCCGGTCGCCCGGACGGATCAGCAGCGAGGCGCCGACGAGGATGTCGTTGCCGGGATAGGCGAAGCTGGCGTCGGCGAATTGCGCGAGGGACATCGGTGGATCTGGTGGTGAAGTTGTATTAGAACTCGGGCCGCCGTTCGAGCCCAACGATCATGAAGGAGTATCTGCTCACCGCCGGTCCGACCCCCGTTCCCGAGCGGGTCCTGCTGGCCATGGCGCGGCCGATCCTCTACCACCGGGCGCCCGCCTTCACCGAGTGCCTGCGCGAGGTGCAGGAGGGGCTCAAGTGGCTGATGCAGACCAAGCAGCAGCCGCTGGTCCTGACCGGGTCGGGGACCATCGCCATGGACGCCGCGGTCTGCAACTTCCTCTGCCCCGGCGACAAGGCGGTGGTGATCCGCGGCGGCAAGTTCGGCGAGCGCTGGGGGAAGATCTGCGAGGCCTACGGCGTCGCCTGCGTCTACGTCGACGTCGAGTGGGGGAAGAGCGTCGACGCCAAGGCGGTGCAGAAGGCGATCGCGGACAACCCCGGCGTGCGCGCCGTCTACGCCACCGCCTGCGAGACCTCGACCGCCACCAAGCACGACATCGAGGCGATCGCCAAGGTGGTGCGCCCGCACGACGACATCATCCTCTGCGTCGACGCCATCACCGCCATCGGCGTCTACGACGTCCCGGTCGACAAGTGGGGGCTCGACGTGGTGGCGGTCGGCTCGCAGAAGGCGCTCATGCTGCCGCCCGGCCTGGCCGCCGTCTCGGTGTCGGAGAAAGCGTGGAAAGCCAACGCGCGCGCCACGCTCCCCCGCTTCTACCTCGACCTCCGCCGCGAGCAGAAGATGCAGGAGAAGGGGGAGACCGCCTTCACGCCGGCGGTGTCGCTCATCGTCGGGCTGCGCGAGTCGCTGCGGATGCTCAAGGAAGAGACGCTGGACGGCGTCTTCTCGCGCCACGAGCGGCTGGCCAAGGCGACCCGCGCCGCCTCGGGCGGGCTGGGGCTCGACCTCTTCTCGTCGTCGCCGGTCAACTCGGTCACCGCGTTCCGGGTGCCCCAGGGGATCGACGGGACGGCGGTCATCATCCAGATGCGCTCGCGCTACGGGATCACCATCGCGGGCGGCCAGGACCACCTCAAGGGGAAGATCGTGCGCATCGCGCACGTCGGCTACTACAGCCAGTTCGACATCATCACCGCCATCTCGGGGCTCGAGATGACGCTCTCCGATCTCGGCTTCTCGATCCGGCCGGGAGCGGGCGTCGCCGCCGCGCAGGCGACGTTCGCCGAGACCCGGCGCGCCTGATTATCCTTTCACCCACCGAACGTCCACAGAGGAGCAAGCCATGGCCGAGCCGATCAAAGTCCTCATCGCCGACGACATGTCCAAGAAGGCGGTCGAGATCCTGAGCAAGGCGGGGTTCACCGTCGACGTGAAGACCGGCATGAAGCCGGAGGAGTTGGCCGCCGTGATCGGCGAGTACCACGGCGTCGGCGTCCGCTCGGCCAGCAAGATCAAGGCGGACACCCTGGCCAACCCGGGCAAGCTGAAGATCATCGGCCGCGCCGGCGTGGGCGTCGACAACATCGACGTCAAGGCCGCCACCGACAAGGGGATCCTGGTCATCAACACGCCGCAGGGGAACGCGGCGGCGGCGGCCGAGCTGGCCATCGGCCTCATGTTCGCGCTGGCGCGCAAGATCCCGCAGGCCGCCCAGAGCATGAAGCAGGGGATCTGGGAGAAGAAGAAGTACATGGGGACCGAGATCGCCGGCAAGACGCTGGGCGTGGTCGGCCTCGGCAACATCGGGCGCCAGGCGGCCGAGCGCGCGGTCGGCCTCAAGATGAACGTCATCGGCTACGACCCGTTCCCGCCCAAGCAGCTCCCGGCCGGGGTCAAGCAGGTCACGCTCGACGAGCTGCTCGCCCAGTCGGACTACATCACGCTGCACGTGCCGATGACCGCCGACACCAAGGGCCTGTTCGGCGCGGCCACGCTGGCCAAGATGAAGAAAGGCGCCTGCCTCATCAACTGCGCGCGCGGCGGGATCGTCGACGAGGACGCGGTGCTGCTGGCGCTCAAGTCGGGGCAGCTCGGCGGCGCGGCGCTCGACGTCTTCGCCAAGGAGCCGCCGGATCCGTCACCGCTGTTCGCCGAGGAGAACCTGATCGCCGTCCCGCACCTGGGGGCCTCGACTAAGGAGGCGCAGGAGAAGGTGGCGATCGAGCTGGCCGAGGTGTTCGTCGGCTTCCTCAAGGACGGCATCGTCAAGAACGCGGTCAAGTAGTGCCCGCGCGCGGGACCAAATCGGCCGAGGCCCCCCGCG
>DASZVW010000974.1:0-4906 GCA_035546895.1 Polyangia bacterium | reverse complement strand
GCGAGGGGCTGGTGGGCCAGGCCGCGCTGCTCGACGAGATCACGGTGATCAAGGAGCCGCCGCCCGACTACCTGCGGATCCGCTCGGGGCTCGGCGAGGCGGCGCCCAGGGCGATCGTGCTGGTGCCGCTGCGCCAGGTGGGCAAGCCCCGCGGCGTCCTCGAGCTGGCGCTGTTCGGCGGCTGGTCGGCGCGGGTCGAGGAGGCGCTCGCCGTCGTCCAGGACAGCCTGGTCATCGCGCTGGAGGTGGCGCGCGCGCGCGTGGCGACGCGCGACCTGCTCGCCGAGACGCAGCGCCAGGCCGACCGGCTGGCCCAGCAGGAGGAGGAGCTGCGGGCGAACAACGAGGAGCTGGAGGCCCAGCAGGAGGAGCTGCGCCAGTCCAACGAGGAGCTGACCGAGCAGGCGACGGAGCTGGAGGCCCAGCGCGGGTCGCTGGAGCGGAACAACGCCGAGCTCACCGAGGCGCGCGAGCGGCTGGAGCAGAAGGCCGCCGAGCTCTCCACCGTCAGCGCCTACAAGTCACAGTTCCTGGCCAACATGTCGCACGAGCTGCGGACGCCGCTCAACAGCATGCTGCTCCTCTCGAACCTCCTGGCCGAGAACGAGGACGGCAACCTGACCGGCAAGCAGACCGAGTTCGCCCGCACCATCCACACCGCGGGCAAGGACCTGCTGTCGCTCATCAACCAGGTGCTCGATCTCGCCAAGATCGAGGCAGGCAAGCGGGAGGTCAAGGTGGCGCCCATCCCGGTCCGCCAGGTGGTGGAGCACGCCGCCCAGATCTTCACCCCGCTGGCCGACGAGAAGAAGCTGCGGTTCGTCACCGAGGTGGCGCCGGGCGTCCCCGAGGTGATCGCCTCCGACGGGCCGCAGCTCGAGCAGATCATCCGCAACCTGCTCGGCAACGCCATCAAGTTCACGGCCGCGGGCGAGATCGCGATGCGCGTCTCCCGCCCCGACGCGGGCGTGCGCTTCCGCCGCGTCGACCTCCGGCGGGAGGCGGCGATCGTCTTCGCCGTCTCCGACACCGGCCTCGGGATCGCGCCCGCGGACCTGGAGCGGATCTTCGCCCCCTTCGAGCAGCTCGACGGCGCCATCGATCGCCGCTACGGCGGCACCGGGCTGGGCCTCAGCATCTCGCGCGAGCTGGCGGCGCTCCTCGGCGGCGAGCTGCAGGTCGAGAGCACGCTCGGCGCCGGCAGCACCTTCCGCCTCTACCTCCCCGAGCGGCTCGACCCGGCCGAGACCTCGGCGCCCCAACCCGCCCCGCTCGTCCCCTCCGCGCCGGTCGCCGCCGCCGCGGCCGCGCCGAGCGGGCCCACCGCCGCGACCGCGCAGAGCGGGCCCACGGCCGCGCCGGCCCCCTGGGAGGGCTCCGACTCGCTGCTCATCATCGAGGACGATCGCGGGTTCGCGGAGGCGTTCGCCGAGGTGGTCCGCAAGCAGGGGATCGAGTGCCTGCTCGCCTTCGATGGGCAGAGCGGCCTGCGGCTGGCGCGCGAGCGGCGGCCGCTGGGGATCGTGCTCGACGTGCGGCTCCCCGACACCGACGGCTGGCGCGTGATGGAGGAGCTGCGGTTCGATCCGGCCACCGCCCGCATCCCGGTCCACTTCGTCTCCGCGGTGAGCGGCGCCGACCGCGGGCTGGCGCTGGGCGCCGTCGGCTACCTGACCAAGCCGGCCTCGCGCGGCGACGTCCTGCGCGTGGTGGAGTCGCTGGCGCGCCGCCGCCGCGACGGCGAGGAGCGCGTGCGGGTGGTCGAGGACGACGCCGCCACCGGCGACTCGGTGGCCAAGCGGCTGGCCGAGGAGAAGCTGGACGTCCGCCGGGCCATGAACGCCGTCGAGGCGCTGGAGGCGCTGGAGCGCGAGCGGTTCGGGTGCATGGTGCTCGACCTGTCGCTCCCCGACATGGACGGGCTCGAGCTGCTCGATCGGCTGCGGGCGCGGCACGGCGCCGACATGCCCTCGGTCCTCATCTACACCGCCCGCGCGCTCACCCGCGCCGAGACGCGGGCGCTGGAGGCGCACGCCGAGGCGGTGGTGCTCAAGGACGGCGTCTCCGGCGAGCGGCTGGTGGAGGAGGTCCGGCTGTTCACGCGGCGGCTGCAGGAGGGGCGGCGCCCGAGCGCCCCCCCCTCGCTCCGCTTCCGCCCCGGCGCCCTCAACCTGGCCGGCAAGCGGATCCTGGTCGTCGACGACGACATGCGGACCGTCTACGCGCTGTCGGCCACCCTGCGCGCCAAGGGGGCCGAGGTGCTGGTGGCCGAGACCGGGCGGGCGGCGATCGAGCTCCTGCACCAGCGCGCCGACGTGGAGGCGGTGCTGATGGACGTCATGATGCCGGAGATGGACGGCCTGGAGGCGATGCGCCGCATCCGCCAGGAGGCGCGCTTCGGCGCGCTGCCGATCGTGGCGCTGACCGCCAAGGTGATGAAGGGGGACGCCGACAAGTGCCTGGCGGCGGGAGCCACCGACTACCTCCCCAAGCCGATCGACGGCGATCGCCTGCTCGCGCTGCTGAGCGGCCTCCTGAACGAGAAGGCGGCGGCCGATGCTTGAGGCCGAGGCCGAGGCGCCCGCCGACGTCCGCCGCTTCGTGGACGCCATCTGGGAGCGCTACGGCTACGACCTGCGCGGCTACGCCGTCCCCTCGCTGCGGCGGCGCGTGCGGGCGGCGGTCGGCCGCGCCCGACTCTCCAGCGTGGGCGAGCTGCAGGACCGCAGCGTCGCCGATCCCACGTTCTTCACCGCGGTGCTGGGGAGCCTCACCGTGCGGGTCACCGAGATGTTCCGCGATCCGGCCTTCTTCCTGGCCTTCCGCACGGAGGTCGTCCCGCTGCTGCGCAGCCGCCCCTACTTCACGATCTGGCACGGCGGCTGCGCGACCGGCGAGGAGGCCTACTCGCTGGCCATCCTGCTCGCCGAGGAGGGGCTCGCCGACCGGTGCCAGCTCTACGCCACCGACGTCAGCCCCGCGGCGATCGAGGAGGCCAAGCTCGGCATCTACCCGGAGGAGATCGTCGCCCGCTTCGCCGCCAACCACCGCGCCGCCGGCGGACGCGCCGATCCGGGCCGCTACCTGACCCGGGCCTACGGGCGCGTCTCGGTCTCGGGCGAGCTGCGCAAGAACGTCTTCTTCTTCCAGCACGATCTCGTCGGCGATCACGTGTTCGGCGAGATGGACGCCGTGTTCTGCCGCAACGTCCTCATCTACTTCGGGCGCGACCTGCGCGCGCGCGTGGTGCAGAAGCTCCACGCCAGCCTGCGCCCCCACGGATTCCTCTGCCTCGGGCAGAGCGAGCAGCTCGGCCGCGCCGGCCAGCCGCTGTTCACCGACTTCGCCCCGGCGCACCGGATCTGGAGGAGGACCCCGTGAGCGAAACGAAGCCCAAAGTCCTGCTCGTCGACGACGTCGAGGCGAACCTGGTGGCGCTGGAGGGGATCCTCGGCCGCGTCCCCTGCGAGCTGATCCGCGCCGGCTCGGGCAACGAGGCGCTGCGCCTCCTGCTCAAGCACGACTTCGCGGTCGTGCTGCTCGACGTCCAGATGCCGGGGATGGACGGCTACGAGGTGGCGCAGCACGCGCGCGACAACCCCGACACCCGCCACGTCCCCATCATCTTCGTGACCGCCACCCACGAGACGCAGGAGAGCGTGCTGAAGGGCTACGACGCCGGCGCCTTCGACCTGCTGTTCAAGCCGGTCGACCCCTACGTGCTGCGGAGCAAGGTCCAGGTCTTCCTCGAGCTCTACCTGAACCGCCAGCGGCTGAGCGCGGAGATCGAGGCCCACAAGCGGACGCTGGCCGAGGTGGAGGCGTTCAACTACTCCGTGTCGCACGATCTGCGGGCGCCGCTGCGGCCGCTCGACGGGTTCAGCGAGGTGCTGCTGGAGGACTACGCCGACAAGCTCGACGAGCGCGGGCGCAACTACCTGACCCGGATCCGCGCCGCCGCGCGCCGGATGGCGCAGCTCATCGACGACCTGCTGGAGCTCTCCCGGGTCAGCCGGATGGCGGTCCGCCGGCGCCCCACCGATCTGTCGGCGCTGGCGACGGCGATCGTCGAGCAGATCCGCGCCGACGCCGGCGGGGGGCGCGAGGTGGAGCTGGTCTGCGCGCCGGGGGTGACCGCCGACGGCGACGAGGGGGCGCTGCGCATCGCGCTCGAGAACCTGCTGCGCAACGCCTGGAAGTTCACCGAGAAGACGCCCGCCGCCCGCATCGAGTTCGGCCGCACCGGCGACGGCAGCTACTTCGTGCGCGACAACGGCGTCGGCTTCGACCCCGCCTACGCCAAGAAGCTGTTCCAGCCGTTCCAGCGCTTGCACGGCGCCGAGTACGCCGGCACCGGCATCGGCCTGGCCATCGTCGATCGCATCGTCCGCCGCCACGAAGGGAAGATCTGGGGCGAGTCGAAGCCCGGCGAGGGGGCCACCTTCTTCTTCACCCTGGGACCAGCCGCGGCGGCGGCCTGAGGTCGATCGTCGTTTAGTAGAACGAGACGTTCTCCACCGTGAAGTCGGCCATGCAGCCGCCGGCGTCGCCGCCGACGGGGGCGGTGAGCTGCCACTGCACGTCGAGCAGGTGGCGCGCGTCGGCGGTCGACTGCGGCATCCCGCCGGCCAGCGCGCTGAACGGCACCTTGACCGTGGGGGCGTCGGCGGTGGCGGCGAGCGCCGCCGTCGTGACGTCGGCCTCGGGCGGGTAGCACTGCGAGCCGCTCCCCGCGCAGGCGCCGCGCCCCGGGTCGTTGACGGTCTGCACGTCGCCGCTGAAGTTGATGGCCGCCTGCAGGTGGCAGCCGCCCAGGCTCCCGGCGAAGTCGCACTTGAACCCGGTGTAGCCGCTGGCGTCGAGGCAGCTCGAGCTCGAGAAGTAGAGCCCCACACCCTCGTAGTCG
>DASZVW010000973.1:0-2874 GCA_035546895.1 Polyangia bacterium | reverse complement strand
AAGGGGGGCGCGACGGGCACGGGCGGCGCGACCGGCACCGGCGGCGCCACCGGAACCGGCGGCGCCACCGGGACCGGCGGGACCGGCAGCGGGAACTCGAGCCCCTCCGGCTACCCGCCCCCTCCCGGATCGGCCAACGTGCCGCCGCCGAGCGGCTCGCCCGGCAACATCACCGTGCTCAACTGGGCGGGGTTCAAGGCCGCCGTCTCCTACAACTTCGACGACAACAACGACTCGGTGATCGCCGCCTACCCGACGCTCGAGGGGCTCGGCGTCCCGTTCACGTTCTACATCTGGACCGGCCACAGCCCCGAGATCAACAACTCGGTCTGGGCGCAGGCGGTCAAGGACGGCCACGAGATGGGGAACCACACCAAGAGCCACCAGAGCACGCCGCCCGGCGGCGTCTCGGACATCAACGCGGCCACCACCTACCTCCAGCAGACCTTCAAGGTCACGCCCTACACCATGGCGGCGCCCAACGGCGCCTCGGGCTACACCAGCCTGGCGCCGACGGCCATGATGATGACCAACCGGGGCGTCGCCGACGCGCTGGTCATGCCCAACGACAACACCGATCGCTACACCCTCCCCTGCTTCATCCCGGCGATGAGCGCGCCGACCACCTCCTTCAACAGCGAGGTCGACTCGGCGCAGAGCGCGGGCGGCTGGCGCATCATCCTGGTGCACGGCTTCAACGGCTCGTCCAACGACGACGGCGCCTACCAGCCGGTCAACCTGACGGACTACACGGCCGGCGTCACGCACACCAAGGGGCTGGGGAACGTCTGGATCGGGCGCATGGTGGACGTCGCCTCGTACTGGCTCGGGCAGAAGGCGATCTCGGGGGCGACGAAGACCACCTCGGGGTCGAGCACCACCTGGACCTGGACGCTGCCCAGCAACTTCGCCCCCGGCAAGTACGTCCGCATCACCGTCCCCGGCGGCACCGTCACCCAGAAGGGGACGGCGGTCCCCTGGGATCCGCACGGGTACTACGAGATCTCGCTCGACGCCGGCTCGGTCACGGTCGGGCCGTAGCGGCGGCGAAGCCGGTCTGCCGCGGCGCCGGTCAGCCGCCGAAGACCGCGCCCAGGCGATCGATCGTCCAGTAGGCCGCCAGGCTCCCCATGGCGTAGACCAGGGCCGGGCGCATCCAGGCCCGCCGCAGGCCGAGGCGCCCGACCAGCGCCCGCGCGCCCAGTACCACGCCGATGACGGCCAGCTGACCGAGCTCGACGCCCACGTTGAAGCAGAAGAGCGCGGTCGGCACGTGCTGCTCGGGGACGCCCAGCTCCAGCAGCGCGGCGGCGAAGCCGAGCCCGTGCAGGAGGCCGAAGGCGAAGGCCACCGCCCAGGGCGCCCGCCGGGTGAGGGAGTCGCCCGGCCGCAGGCACTCGGCGGAGACGAGGACGATCGAGAGCGCGATCGACGCCTCCACGGGCGGCGACGGGACGCGCAGGAGGCCGAGCACGGTGAGGGCCAGGCTCACGCTGTGGGCGAGCGTGAAGGCGGTGATGGTGGCGAGGAGCTGCTTCTTGCGGCGCACGAGCAGCGTCAGCGCCACCACGAAAAGCAGGTGGTCGAACCCGGTGAGGATGTGCTCGACGCCGAGGCCGGTGTAGTCGGCCGCGATCGCGGCCCGGGCCCGCCAGCGCGAGGTGGCGCCGCCGTAGACTTTGATCCGCGGCGCGGACGGCGTGGCGACGCGCAGCAGCCGGCTGCCGTCGCGCCAGGTCACGTCGACGACCACGCGGGTCATCGTCCCCTCGATCCAGGGGAACTCGAGGGCGCCGGTCAGGCCCGCCCGGCCGCAGTCGAGCAGCTCCCCGCGCAGGCGGCAGGCGGGCGGGAAGACCACCGCGGCGCCCAGATCGTCCTGCAGCGTGCGCGAGGCGGCGTGCCAATAGACGAGGAACCGCCCGGGCTCGGTCTCCTTCAACGACAGCAGCGCCGAGTCGATCTCGTGGCCGCGAGCCGGGCGCGGCCACGACAGCGCCCCCGCGGCCAGGAAGCCGATCGCGAGCCAGCGCGCGCGCCCCGCCCCGCTCACCGCGGGCTCTCCTCGACGCGGTACCGGTCGACGAGCGCCTGCACGGCGCGGTCGATCTCCCGCTGGTGCTCCGCGTATTTCCAGTCGGCCACCAGCCGCAGGTGCAGCGCCTGCGGGCTCGGCAGCCCGCCGGTGACGGCGTCGAGGCGGACCAGCAGGAACGCCGCCCCGGTCTCCAGGCGCCGCCACTTGCCGAGCGGCAGCCCTTCGATCTGCGCCGCCAGCGCCGGGCCGAGCCGCTCGCGGAGCTGGGCGTCGGTCAGGTCGCCGCCCACGATCGGCCGCCCGAGCGTGCGCGGGTCGGCGCCCGTCTCCACCGCGTGCTCGTACTTGGCCAGCGCCGCGGGCGAGGTGAAGTCGGCCTTGGGGAAGCTGACCGCCCCGTAGTCGTAGCGGCGCGCCTCCTCGTAGAGGCTCCGGTGCGTGGCCAGCCAGCCGTCGAGCTCGGCGGCGGTCGGCTCGCGCGCGGGGACGCCGAGGGCGATCCGCCCGCGCAGCTTGTCGGCCAGCGCGGTCCGGACCGTGCGGTCGTTGCGATCGAGCCGCTCGCGCAGGGCTTCCCTATAGAGCACCTCGTCGCGCTCCCAGCCGCGGACGGCGGTCTCCATCTCGGCCGCGTCGGGCGCGCGGCCGCCGTGGGCGTCGCGGAACTGGCGCGCCAGCTCGGCGCGCACGCCCGGCGTGACGACCACGACCCGCGGATCGCCGGCCCACAGCCGGTGGGCGACGAACAGCGCGGCGCCGATCAAGAAGACCCAGACCATCGGCTCGGCGAAGAAGCGCGCCGCGCACCGCTGCCAGGTTCCGGGCGGGCTGCTCAT
>DASZVW010000972.1:0-8728 GCA_035546895.1 Polyangia bacterium | reverse complement strand
CGACCGAGCGGCGCGTGAAGGTGTTCGCGCCCGGCGCCGCCGCCAGGACGTAGGCCCCGGTCCCCGAGTAGAGGACCGCGCTGGTGGGGACCACCAGCAGCGCCCGCGGATAAGGCGCGATCTCGACCCAGCCCCGCGCGTCCGCGTCCGGCGCTCCGTGCTCGAGCCGGAAGCTGATCTCGACCGTCGCCTCGTCCCAGGCGACCGGCGGATCGTCGGTGCGCTGGACCGCCGCCGCCTTGCCGGGGGTGGCGTTGCCGAAGAACTGCGCCCGCGAGCCGGGCGTGAGGCCGATCAGATCGTCGCGGTAGAAAATAGCCTTCAAGAGCCCGTCGCGGCCGCTCCAGGCGGGCCCGCGGACGGTCTGGCTGACGACCTGCTGCTTGACGACGCCGACCACGCCGTCCTTGGCGGTCGCCATCGGGTGCTTCTCGACGCCGCTCACCTTCTCCAGCGCCATCCGGCAGATGGGACACTCGCCGGGCAGCCGCGAGACCACCTCGGGGTGCATCGGGCAGGTGTAGCGGTCGACCGAGGACGCCTCGGCGTTGCCGGCCGCGCGGTCGCGCGCGTGCGCGAGGTGCAGCGCCAGGGCGAACGCCAGCACGGCGCCGAGCAGGAGACCTACCCGCGCCGCCAGCACCGCCGCCGCCCGCTTCCTGGATTCCGGGGACACCGACGGCAGATGCACGTCGGCCCCCGAGGAGGTGTTTTCCCCAGAGGCCGACGTGTTTTCGTTCATGACCTGGAGGTTTGCTCCAAGCGTTTGCTCCCTACCAGGCGGCGAAGGCGGCGAACGAGTTGTTGCCCGCCGACACCTGGATGCAGTACCCGTCGTTCCGCATCGGCGGCAGCGGGTAGTTCCAGTTCCCGTTCATCGGCTCGGTCCGCCCGTTGACCATCAGCGTCTTGCCCGCAGCGAAGCTGCTGCTTTCGCCCTGGAACAGGCGCGAGGTGGTCTCGAAGCAAGACGCTCCGGTGCCGAGGTTACCCGACTGGAAGTTGCTCCCGTCGGCGACGCTGAAGCGCGTCGGGTTGTTGCAGAGGCCCGAGCACGGCGTCGCCTGCTGCGGCTGGCAGAGGGAGAGGCAGGGCTCGATCTCGTTGGTGCAGGTGGTCTCGTTGCCGGCCTGACCGTCCGAACGGCACTGGACGATCCGGGGGTCGGAGTTCCCCTGGCAGAACCGCGCCAGCTGACCGCAGGCGTCGTTGGGCAGCGCCGTCCAGAGCGACGGGTTGGCCGGCGGCGTCTGACCGTTCTGCGCCTGGAACACCGAGCGGGCCGCGAACAGCGCGCCGTTGAACAGGACGCGGTCGTTGGCCGCGTACCGGATCTGGGGCTGCCAGGTGCCGTCGTTGTTGTTGACCCGATCCCAGAGGCCGAACTGCGTGGGCGGCGTCTGTCCCGCCACCGAGGTGAAGTCCGACTGGGCGCGGTAGTCGATGTTGTTGAAGGCCACGACGTTGCCGTGCTTGTAGGCATGCCCCGCGACCCAGTTGTTGACGACCGCCAGGGTGTGCATCATGTCGTGGTCCTCGTGCCCGACGATGTGGCAGTGCCACACGTAACCGGGGCCGGTCACGTTGTCCGGGAAGGACGTCGGGTCGATCGGGTACTGGTTCACGCCCGGCGTCGCGTTAGTGCTCTCCTGCGGCGCCCAGCGGACCATGATGCGGGTGATGAACCCGGGATCGGTCTGGATGGTGTCCTTCCAGCCGGTCTCGATCGGCCGCGGCGGAACCGCCGGCCCCGTGGTGAACGGCGTCGGGTCGAGGACGATGGCGCGCGACACCGGCATGTGGCCGTTCAGGATGTGCCACTGCTGCACGTAGGCGGTGTCGTTGAACGGCTGCCGGTTGATGACCTGGAACTCGAGCAGGTGGATGTGGATCTGGTGGAACTGGTGGTCCGCGTCATCCGCATCGCCGCCGGTCACGTTCACGAGCTGCCACTCCTCGGTCGAACCGACCAGCGGGAACTCGGTCGTCGGCGTGGTGAACTCCGTGCCGTCGAGCGAGCGCTCGTTGCAGTTGATCGAGTTGCCGCCGCAGGTCTCGTCCGGGTTGCGCAGGTCGCTGAAGGTCCGCAGCAGCTTGGTCCGCATCGGCGCGTTCGCCGTCAGGACCGGCTTGGGCGGGAACAGCGCCGGGTTGAGCGCCGCCGGGTGGACCGGCGTCCCGCTCTGGACGGAGAACTGCATCACGTGGAACTTGGTGTCGCTCGGATCGGAGCGGCCGTCGACCATGATGATCTTGGTCCCCGCCGCGAACTGCGAGAAGTCGACCAGGATGTCGGCGCGCTCGGTGATCCCCATCTGCACGTCGGTGACCGTCTGCGGCGCCGGCAGGTAGCCGCCGTCGGACCCGATCTCGATGAAGGGGACGGCCGACCCGGTGGTCTGGTTGATGAGCTGGAGATCATAGAGCTCGTTGTTGCCGCCCATCAGCATGCGGAAGCGGTACTGCCGCGGCTGCACGTTCAGGTTCGGATACGCCTTGCCGTTGACCAGGTTGACGTCCGCGTCCTGATCGTAGGTCCAGTAGGCGATGTTGTCGGGCGCGTCGTCACCGGCCTCGAGGCCGTTGCCGCCGTCGCCCACGCGGTCCGGCGGGAAGCGCAGCTCGCCGTCCGTGAAGAAGGCGCGCGGCGTGATGCCCAGGACCACCTCGAACTGGCCCTTCGGCAGCGGCGAGCTGGCCGCGTCGAGCGGGCTGTTGGGATCGCGGATCATGTACGCGGCGCCGACCTCGCCCGCGTAGAGACCGAGGCGCGTCACGCCCATCACGTGGTCGTGATAGAAGAGCTGCGTCGACGGCTGTTGGTTGGGCATCGTGTAGTCCTCGGTCACGAAGCTCGGACCGCGGTACTGCACGTTGGTGAACCACTCCTCGGCCGTGCCGTCGTCCTGCGGGAGGACCACCAGGCCGTGGGTGTGGATGACGTGCGCCACCGGGAACTGCGCGTTCATGTAGCCCGGCGGGAACGGCGTGAACGGCGGCGTCGGCTTCTCGATCGCCTGCGGGTCGGCCCAGTGGATGGTCGGATCGACCGGCATGAACGTCGGCGCGTTGACGTTCGTCCGCCAGTGCACGATGGTGGGGGTGCCGCGGGTGTTCTCGAAGGTCGCGCCCGGCGTCCCCTGGAAGTTGCCACCTCCCTGAATGCTGCCACCCATGGCCAGCACGTTGGTGGCCGGGAATCCCGGCGGCAGCATCTGGACGGTCGTCTCGGAGTCGGTGATGGTGTACTCGTTGGCCGTCACCTGCCCCTGGCCGTTGCGGTCGACCGATGATGGCGCCCACACCGGCAAAATGGGCAACTGATTCACGAACTGGGGCACCGTCGTCGCGTCGAGCGACGTCTGATTGGGGTTCGGCTGTCCGATTGCCGAGGTGACCGATTCGGTCGTCGCCGTCGACTGATCACCGCACCCTTTCGATACGAACGCCAAGGTCGAGACGGAGAGCAGAATTGCTCCTCCCGACGCGACCGTTACCAAACGTCTCTTCGTCATTGGGACCTCCCCGACGGCCAATTGTTTCGAGCCACTCTCTCGCGCCGCCTGCGTAATAAGTATCCAGAGGAGATGAAACGTAACGAACGGACCCTGAAACAATCCCTTACAGTTCCGGCATTCTAGGTAACTCGAACGGGATCACTCCCGATCTCTGCGACGCGCGCGGGCGGACGATCGGATGCGCATCAGCCGCATGCGCAACGCCGCGGGCGTGAGCCCCATCTCGTTGGCCAGCTCCTTGCCGGTCACGTTGTCCAGGTAACGGCGGAACAGCAGCGCCACGCTCTCCGAGTCGTCGCCGATCGCCCGTTCTAATGATGCGCGGGCATCGAACCGCCGATCGGGCGAGGCCACGGGGTCGCTGATCTGATCGATGATCGGGTCCTCCAGCGGCTGTTCGGCCCGCACGCGCCGCCGCCGCCGCCACTCCATCCCGATCACGTGGCGGGCGATCCCGCAGCTCCAGGAGAGAAAACTTTCGGGATCTCGGGGACCTTCCCCCGCCAGCGCCCGCAGGCTCACTTCCTGCAGAATCTCGTTGGCCGTCTCCCGGTCGCCGACGCGACGACGGACGAATGCGTACAACGTCGGCATGCAACCGACGAGCATCTCCCCTAGTTTCTTGTCGTCCGCGGAGGACATCTCGCTCGAGATTCCCGAACCCTAGGCCAACCAACCCGGCGCGCGGCCGCGCAATAAGAGGAACGCTACTTAGGCGGATAGTCGCATGGTGAGTGGCATTGACCCTGCCAAACCGAACAAATATTTTTCAGCGAACGGCCGATTTTGCCGCGCTTTGGCGCGCGCTTTGCGCAACACACCTGAGTCGGATCGACTACAGGACAATCAATCGTTGGCGCGGATACGGTTTCTAGCCCCGCCGCCACTCAGCCGTGGCGGCGCCCGCCGCGGCGGCCGCTTGGCGCCGGCGATCACCAGCTCGCGCCGCCCGATGGGCGCCACCAGCGGTAATGTGATGAAAAACGTCGATCCGGCGCCGACTTGGCTCTCCGCCCAGATCACCCCGCCCTGGGCCTCGATGATCCCCTTGGTGATGAAGAGCCCCAGGCCCCGCCCCTTGCGGGCGGTCTCGTCGGCCTGCCAGTAGCGCTGGAAGAGGTGCGGCAGCCGGGCGGCCGGGATCCCGGGCCCGGTGTCCCGGACCGCGACCAGCGCGTTGGCCCCGGAGGCGGCGGCCGAGAGGACGATGGTCCCCCTCTCGGGGACGAACTTGACCGCGTTTCCGATCAGGTTCGAGAACACCTGCATCATCCGCTCGCGATCGCAGCGGACCTTGAACGGCGGAGGCGGCATCTCGATCCTGATCTCGATCGACTTATCGTGGACGAGCGGCGCCGAGAGCTCGACCGCCTCCTGGAACAGCTCGCCGATCTCGTGCTCGCGCGAGTCGATCGCCAGCCGGCCCGACTCGATGCTCCCCGCGTCGAGCAGGTCCTCGATCATCCGCCGCATCTGCTTCACCCCGCGGCGGATCCGATCGAGCTGCTTCCAGCCGCTGCGGCGCTCGTCCGGCGGCGCGTTCCGGAGCAACATCTCGACGTTCAGGAACAGGCTCATGAGCGAGTTCTTGAGGTCGTGCGAGACGAAGGCCAGGATGTCCTGCCGCGCCTGCACCGCCTCCTTGGCCTGATTGAAGAGCTGCGACCGCTCCACCGCGGTCCCGATCCGTCCCGCCAGGTCGCGCGCCACCACCAGATCGGAGCTCGAGAACCGCCGCGCGGCGTGCGTCGAGACCAGCGTCAGCACGCCGACCGGCCCCTTGGCCGACATCAGCGGCACCAGCAGGAGCGACTTGGCGGCGTCGCCGGGGCCGAGCGCGCCGGCGACCGGCTTGCCGATCAGGACCGGCCGCCCGGAGCCGACCACGCGCCGCCCGAGCGCGAAGTCGTGCAGCCCGACGGCGACCGCCGCCGCGCGCTCGCTGTCCGCGTGGGCGAACGCGGCCGCCGCCCGCTGCAGCTCTCCCTTGTCGCCCAGGAGGTCGATGAACGCCACGTCGGCGAACCAGATCACGGCCAGGCGCGCGACCTCCTGCAACGGCTCCTGCAGATCGAACGACGCCGCCAGCACCTGGCTGGCCGTGGCGAGCAGCCGGAGCCGCTCCTCGCGCGCCGATCCCTGGCCTCCGAACAGGGCGGCGCGGCGCTCGCGGAGGGATCTCATCGCCAACGCCTCACGCCCCGTCGCGCCCGCCGCATGTCGGGGGGGAGAGATATCGTTTTGCAACTCGGAGGGTCAAGAATGAACCCAAGCTCGACCGAAATCTCAGTATCTGCCCCAAGGCGCCGCGCCGATGACCCCCGCTTCGCATTTCTGGTTAAGCGCGCGCCAAATTTTTCTATTTCGTTGCTCTTTACTTTTCCGACGCCGGAGCGACATTGCGGGGCGTGACCTCGGCGGCGACCCGGATCTTGATCGTGGACGACCATCCCATCGTCCGCGATGCGCTGGCGGCGCTGCTCGGCGAGAACCCCGATCTGCAGATCGTGGGCGTGACGGCGAGCATCCGCGACACGCTCCCTTTGCTGGAGCGGACCACCCCCGACCTGCTGCTGGCCGACCTCTCGCTCGAGGACGGCAGCGGGATCGAGCTGGCGCGGGCGCTCCGCCGCTCCCGTCTCAAGACCCGCGTCCTCATCATCACCGGCTTCCGCGACGAGTTCTCGGCCGCCGAGGCGCTCGCGGTGGGCGTCCACGGCTACATCCTCAAGGAGCAGCCGACCTCCGACCTGCTGGTGGCGATCGAGACCGTGGCCCGCGGCGGCCGCTACATCTCGCCGCTCATGGCCTCGCGCATGCGCACCGACGCCGCCAGCGGCTCGGAGGATCGCCTGCTGGCGCGCCTGTCACGGCGCGAACGGGAAATCTTCCGCCTGGTGGTCGCCGGCAGCGGCAGCAAGGAGATCGCCAGCCGCCTCTTCATCAGCGTGAAGACCGTCGACACCCACCGGACCAACATCAACCGGAAGCTGGGCGTGCGGACCACCGCCAGCCTCATCCGCTTCGCCGCCGCGCACGGCATCGCCATCGCACCGCGGGCGTCGTCCGAGGAGACCGAGCTCGCGGAGCCGGCCCCCACCGCCACCCCGCTCCCTTCGGTCTGAGCGCCGGCCCTCGGCTTGAACGCCGGCCCTCGGCTTGAACGCCGCCCGAGGGCGACCGGGACCGCCGCGCGCTCCGCCCGGGCCGCGCCGGCCTTGACCGAGGGACCCCGTCCTGTATCCTCGTCGCCCCTCGCCGTTGTCACGCACGACCCGGGCCCATAGCTCAGCTGGTAGAGCTGCGGACTTTTAATCCGTAGGCCGCAGGTTCGAACCCTGCTGGGCCCACAAGCAGTTAGGCAGTTTTCTCGGGGAAAACAGGGGTTTGGTAGGAAGGGCTGGCCCCGCCTGTCCCCGTGGGGAGGACACGAAAGGCCCCAACTTGGGCCCAATCTTGGGCCCAGTTTGCGGCCAACGGACCTGTCCAAGACGGCCCTCATCGGGCGGCGACGACTAGGAGCGCCGCCGAACCGGCCTTGGCCAAGACGGCGATGGGGCTCCACGTCTCGCTTCGAGCCCCGAGCCCAAGGCGGTGCAGGGTCCGCTCAGTTCCTGCCACCCCGGCATACCTTGCACGCCCTCCCCCCTCGTCTGACGGCCTCGGAAAGGGGAACGGACACGCAGTGAGTGCAGCGCCGAACCGAGTCACAAGCCGGATCGTGGTACTTCCCAGTTCGCTCGTTGAACATGACCATGCGCTCCGTCGCCGCTCCGACACCTTGGCCACTGCTAGGCTCGACGCCGGTGTGTGACCCGACGGCGACTGTCTTGAGCGCGTCGTTCAACAGGTTCGCGAGGCGAGCGCCGGCCAAGGCCACTTGATTCACCGCGATTGCACGCGCGTGCTCTTTGTACTTCCCGTCCACGGTGAACGGTCCCGGTCCAATCCCGACCGGGTCGATGTACACGGCCGTCTTCGCCAACTGAAAGCTCTCCTCGACCCACTTAGCTTCGTCCGCGATCCCTGCCAGCCCGCGATCCGGAGTCGGCAGCCGGCTCGCCTCGTCGATGGCAGCTTGAGGATCAGTGCCCATCCCCAGGGCGTCGTCCCAGAAGTAGTGCAGGCTCGTTCCGCACGTCGGTTCGCAGATCCGAACGCCACTGCCACCGCGATCACCGCGCCGTTCCTCACGGTCGAAGCGAGACACCGCGTGGAGGGGCTGGTGTACGTCGCCAACCAGGTGCAACAGCCAGACGAGATCGTACGATTTCACGTCATCGGACGTGCTCGAGGATGCCAGGGCGGCTCGAAAGGCTGCGATTTGGGTCTCCACGTTCGGCGCCGCGACGGATCCCAGCGGGGTTCCGTCCGGAGAGAACGGGACGTCGATGTAGTGCCAGTAGCCGTGGACCAGATCGTCCGTGTACCCGATGTTCCTCGTGGCACTGGGTCCGGATGATTGATCACCGGAGCGGGTGTGGGCGTGGTCCTGCTTGATCTCGTCGGGCCAGTTAGCGCCCATCATGAAGGCGACCACGCCCCGACGCTGGATGGGTACGTTCGAGACCCAGGTCTCGTAGTTCGGATTCAATCTCAGAAGCTCGTCGACCTTCTTGCGGACATCAGGAGTCAGGCGTGTGTAGGCGAACCCCGCGACTGTCATGTGCCCATGTGCATTCCACGCCGCAGCGGGTCGGACGGGGGCGAAAGCAGACAACCCCAGGAGGACGCCCGCGATCACCTTCCTAAGCACCGATCCCCTCCAGCGGATGCACCTCTTGGCTCGCCCTCAGCCGCGCAGACGTTCACGTGCCCAGAATACCAGTCCTTCTCCACCGTCCCGCGCAGCGAACTCCCATTCTCGTCCTGGTGCACGTGATCCCGAGGCTGGCGCGAAACAGTTCGTCTCGGCGCTCTCCGATAGGGGTCGCCTGAGAGGCCTCCTAAGTCGGTCCCTGGTCAGCGCTGATCGTCACCTCTGGCTGGGTGGGAATGAATCGCGGATCACGAGGACGGCGCCATGTTCGGGCGTCCCGATAAAGACCGCGTGCGTCTCCGGATCCAGGGCGGCGGTGTGCGCGTCGGGGGCGGTCGGGACCCTGCCCAGGACGCTGAGCTTCCCGTCGGCACCGACATTGAGGATCGAGAGATCCGCGCTGCCACCGCCGGGGACGTAGAGATGACCGAGCGTCGGGCTGTACGCAATG
>DASZVW010000971.1:0-5646 GCA_035546895.1 Polyangia bacterium | reverse complement strand
GGGATGTAGAGCTTGGAGGCGGGATCGCCGATCCGGAGGTCCCGGCCGGCGAACGGGACCTCGACGCGCCCCAGGCGGAACGGCGACAGCGAGGCGAGCTCGGCGGAGGCGGGCGCCCCGGCGCGCCCGATGGTGACCGCGCCGACGCCGGCCAGGTCGACGCGCAGGCCGTCGGTGCGCAGCGTGTCGCCGTGGGCCTCGACGACGCCGGAGGCGCTGGCGGCGGGCGTGGTCGGCGAGAGCTGCACCGTCAGCCCGTCGAGCCGCGCCTGCCCGTCGAGCCGCGGCCCCGGCGCGGCCCCCAGCGTGCCGCCGATCCTCGCGGTGACCTCCGCCCGCCCGCGCGCCGACACGCGGGCCGGCAGGCGGACCGGGAACCGCGCGGCGTCCAGCTCGGCGCCGAGCGTGAGCGCCAGGCGCGTCCGCTCGAGGTCGTCGAGGTCGAGCGTCGCCTCGCCGCCCAGCCGGCCGCGCAGCCCGGGCGTGACCACCGTCAGGCCGTCGACGGCCACCGCGTCGCCGTCGAGCGCGATCCGGCCGCCCGCCTCGACGCCGATGGGCGCCGGCCAGCGCGCGGTGCGCAGCGCCAGCGCGCGCGACACCCGCAGGCTGCCGGCGAAGCGGGGCCGCAAGGTGGGGGCCTCGAGCGTCCCCGCCAGCGCCGGCGCGACCGTCAGGTCGAACGCCAGCGCGCCGGCGGCGCTCTTGAAGGCCCGCGACCAGAGCTGCGGCCAGCGGGCGACGTCGATCTCGCCCGCCAGGCGCGCGTGCCCGTCGAGGCCGCGGGCCTGGCCGGTGAGCGCCACGTTGGTCAGCCCCGGCCCCGCGAACCGCAGCGTGCCGTCGCCCGAGAGGAGCCCCGCGCGGTAGCCGACCTGGACATCGCCCGACAGCGCGATCGGCGCGCCCGCCAGCGGCGACGGCAGCCAGGGGCCGAGCGCCCGATCGCGGATGGCGACGGTGGCCTCGATCGACGGCTGCGGGCGGCGGCGCACCTTGGCGTGGACGGTCACGCCCGGATCGATCGTCGCCTCGGCCTCGCCCCCCTCGGCGCGCAGGCGGAGCGTGGTGGTGAGATCGCCGATCGGCTTGCGCCCCAGGGTCAGCCTGGCCGCCGCGATCTTCCCCTCCACGGCCGGCCGCTCGAGCGCCCCCCCGAGCGTCAGATCGGCGGCCAGCGTCCCCCCCAGCGCGCCCGGCAGCTTGTCGCGCGGCAGGCCGGGGATGGCGCCCACCGGGTAGTCGCGGACGCCGAGGGTGGCCGCCAGCTTGCCGCCCGCGCCGATCCGCCCGCCGACGGCGACGGTGCCGCCCCCCAGCCGGCGGAGCTGGAAGCGCGGCACGCTGAGGCCGACGCCGGTGGCCAGCACGGCGTCGAGCGTGCGCGGCAGCGCGAACCGCTGGCCGAAGACCGCCACCGTCCCCGGCGGCGGAAACGAGAGCGCGAGCGCGATCCGCTCGACGGTCCCCCGCGCCGTGGCGTCGAGGCGCAGCGGCCCCGCCACCGCGCCGCCCGGGATCCAGTCCTCGAGCGCCGCCACCGCCAGCGTCCCGCGGGCGTCGACCAGCGACCGCTCGCGGGCCTCGCCGTCCGGCCGCCCGCGCCGGGGCCGGGTGGCGAACGCCACCCGGGCGTCGATGCGCGCCGAGAGGCCGGTCCAGTCGGCGCGCAGACCGTCGAGCCGCAGCTCGGCGTCGCCGAGCCGCACGCTGGCGATCGAGGCGTAGAGCGTGTCCGAAGCGCCGCCCGCGCGCCCCCCGGCGCCGATCCGGAGCTGGAACCGCCGCGGCCCCGACGGCGCGCGCCGGCGATCGAGCCGCAGGTCGGCGTCCGGGATCTCGGCCTCCAGCCCGGCCAGCGTCGGCCACAGCCGCGCGGTGGCGTGGAAGTGCCCGTGCAGGAGCCCGCCCAGCAGCGGCCGCAGCGGCGGCGCCAGCATCCAGCCGGTGTCGACGCCCGCGAAGGCGAGCGAGAGGTCGGCGGCCCCGTGCGCGACGCGGGCGGCGAGCCGCGTGCCGCCCCCCTCGACCTGCAGCGACCCTTCGAGCGCCGTGAACGGCCCCTTCACCACGGCGTGCAGATCGCCGTCGAGGTGCGCGGCCAGCTCCGGCTGCGGGCGCCAGTCGGCGTCGACGGCGCCGAGCGCGGCGCCGAGCCCGGTCCAGCGGACGTCGGCGTCGAGGCCCGGCACCCCGGGCGGCGGCACCCCCGCCCTGGGCGAGAAGATGTCGAGGAACGCGGCCCGGCCGGAGAGCCGCGCGTGGCCGGTCTCGGCCCCCGCCACCTCCAGCACGAGGTCGGTGGGCGCCTCGGGCGCCACCGCCACCCGGGCGATGCTGACGGCGTCGAAGGGGACGCGCGCGGTCCAGGGGGCCCCCTTGCTGCCGAGCCGAAGCGCCCCGGCGGTGGCGATCACGTCGCGCGCCTCGAACAGCAGCGGCGGGCCGGCGCCGCCGGTGGAGAGCGAGCCGACGGCGTTGGCCCGCCCGAGCTCCAGCGCCCAGGTGGGGAACTCGAGGTCGACGTCCACCTCCTCGAAGCGGACGTTGCGCAGCGCGATCGCGCCGCCCCCGCCGCCCGCCTTGCGCGGCCGGGCCCGGACCTTCGGGTTGAGGCAGGCCGCGCGCCCTTCCTCGGGGACGCCGCGAAAGGCGTCGAAGGTGCCGAGCTGCCCGGGGAGCAGCGCCAGGCGCCAGCCGCCGCGGGCCATCAGCACGTCGGAGAAGACCAGCCGGAACGGGCGCAGGTGGACCTCGACGGTCGCCTCCAGGCGCGCCGCCTCGAACACCCGCTCGCCGTCCGGCCCCGCGATCCGGACGCCCTCCAGCCCGAGCTCGATCGGCCGCCCGAGGAGGAGCTGCCAGACCGACGCCCAGCCGAGGTGCCCGCCCGAGATCCGGAACGAGCCGCACAGCGAGGCCGAGGCCTGCCGGACCGCCCAGCGCGCGACCGGCCCGCGCACCACCAGCGGCAGCGCCGTGGCCAGCAGCGCCAGGGCCCCCACCGCCACCGCCACGACCCAGCCGATGCGACGACGCCGCGGGCTGGGGGCGGAGCTCATCGCGTCAGCGTATCAGCTCCTCGCCCGGGGGCGCTGTCGGGCGGGGCCCGGAGCGGCCCTTCCAGCCCGACCGGCGCGTGCGCATATTGCCGGAAAATGACACGGGCAGAGGCGCGCCGCCGCGGGGCCCGGCTCCGGCGGGCGCGCGGAGCCCTGCTCGTGTCGCTCGCCTGGAGCGGGTGCGCCGTGGGGTGCGCGTCACAACAGAAGAAGGAAGCACGGGTCGTGCGCGACCTGCAGCTCGAGGGGAACCACGAGATCTCGTCGCGGCAGATCGAGAAGAAGATCCTGACCGCCCAGACCGGCTGGTGGCCGTTCGCGACCAAGCAGTACTTCGATCCGGTGAGCTGGGAGGCGGACCTGAAGCGGATCGTCCGCCTCTACGAGGCGCGCGGCTACTACCAGGCGCGGATCGCCAAGGCGACCGCCACGCCGAAGAAGAAGGACGGCGTCGCGCTGGAGGTGGTGATCGACGAGGGGCCGCCCACCCGCGTCGGCAGCGTGGCGGTGGTGGGGATGGAGGCGCTGCCGGCCGCCGACCGACAGGCCGCGCTCGATCGCCTGCCGCTGGCGGTGGGCGCGACCTTCCGGGAGGGCGACTGGGAGGCGGAGAAGAACGGGCTCGTCGCGCACCTACGCGCGCGCGGCTACGCCAAGGCGGCCGTCGAGGGGGCGGCGCTGGTCGATGTCTCCACGCACCTGGCGGCCGTCACCCTCACCGTGCGCCCGGGGATCCGCTATCGGTTCGGCGGCATCGACGTGAAGACCGGGCCCAACGCGCGGGTGCCGGCGCTGTTCGTCTGGGAGCAGGTGCGGCTGGCGATCCCCGAGGGGTCGCCGTTCAGCGACGCCGCCATGGAAGAGGCCGAGCGGCGGGTGTTCGGGATGGGCCTCTTCGGCAGCGTGAAGGTGACCACCGGGACGCCCGACGAGGCGGCGGCGCGCCTGCCGGTAGTGGTGGTGGTGCGCGAGGCCCCCTTCCACACGCTTCGCCTGGGCGGCGGCTTCACCGTCGACCAGATCCACAACGAGGTCCACCTGGTGGGCGACTGGACCAACCGCGACTTCCTGGGCGGCACGCGCAAGCTGACCCTGCACGCGATGGTCGGCTGGGCCTTCCTGCCCAACATCTACGCGGTCGCCGACGACGAGGAGTCGGAGGCGCCGCGCAACGGCCCGGTGTTCGACCTCGGCGCCACCTTCGAGCAGCCGCGCTTCCTGGGCAAGCCGTCGCTGCGGCAGCAGAGCGCCCTCGAGTTCCAGCGGACCATCGAGCAGACCTACGACAACCTGGGCAGCCGCGCCTCGGCGGGCGTGATCTGGCAGCCGTACGCGCGGCTGTCGATCTTCCCCGTCTACCACCTGGAGTTCGATCACCTGAACGGGCCGCCGATCAACAGCGCGGCGACGGCGCCGCTCACGCTCGGGTGCCAGACCGCCTCGGGGACCTGCGACGTCTGGCTCTCCTACCTCGAGCAGGTCCTGACCTGGGACCGGCGCGACAAGCCGCTCGAGCCGCGCCGGGGCGTCTACGCCAGCCTGTCGCTCCAGGAGGGGGGCGGCCCGCTGGGCGGGGACTTCGACTACCTGCGCGTGCTCCCCGACCTGCGCGGCTACGTCAGCGTGGGCGAGGACCAGGCGCTGACCTTCGCGGCGCGCGTCCGGGTCGGCGAGCTCTACCCGTTCTCGGGGAACCCGGAGGCCAGCGCGGTGGTGACCCGCTTCTACGGCGGCGGCGCCAACGGGATGCGCGGGTTCTCCGAGCGGCGGCTGTCGCCGCTGCTCGAGGTGCCGCCCGCCAACCCGCAGGTGACCGGGACCGTGACCGTCCCCATCGGCGGCAACGGCTGGTTCGACGGCAGCTTCGAGGCGCGCTACTCGGCCACCTCGGCGCTCCGGGTGGCCGGCTTCCTCGACGTCGGGCAGGTCACCCAGGGGCTGTTCGGGGTCGGCGATCTGCCGGGCGTGCTGTGGGCGGTGGGGCTGGGGCTGCGCTACCTGACGCCGATCGGCCCGCTGCGCGTCGACGTGGCGCGCCGGCTCCCGTTCGGGACGCTGCCGCCGCTCTTCGCCGCCAGCGGGGGACAGATCAGCCAGGCGCCGGCATACGCCGTCGATCAGAGCTGCTTCGGCCTGTTCGCCAGCCAGCCGGCCTCGCCGGTCACCGACGGGGCGTGCGTGCTGCAGATTTCGATCGGGGAGGCGTTTTGAGGCGGGTCCGCGTCGCGCTCCGCGTCGCCGGCCTGACGGTCTTCGCCGTGCTGGCGCTGGCCCTGGTGGCGGTGGGCGGGCTGTGGACGTTCGCCGAGAGCGACTGGGGCGGCGACGTCCTGCGGCGGGTGGCGGTCACCCAGATCGACAAGCGGATCGCCGGGCAGGTGGCGATCGGGCGGCTGCGCTTCGGCGGCGACCGGCTGACCCTGGAGGACGTGGTGCTGCGCGATCCGGAGGGGACCGCGGTGGCCAGCGTGGGCGGCGTCGAGGTCGCCTTCTCGCCCTGGGCGCTGCTGCGCAAGCGGGTGGAGATCGGGCGGCTCGAGATCCGGCGCCCCGAGCTGCAACTCGGGCTCGGCGCCCGCGGATC
>DASZVW010000970.1:0-3549 GCA_035546895.1 Polyangia bacterium | reverse complement strand
AATCGCCAGACCAACCCGCGCGCGGGCTCAGCCGTGGGCGCTCACTGGCAGAGTGGCTCTTGCGTCCCCGTGCTGGTGTTGTCGGCCGGGTTGACGTCGGCGATCTTGACCGTGGTGACCCGACCCGAGGCGTCGGTGAGCGTCAGCGGCAGCCCCACGCTGGCGTTCACCGGGAGCTGCCAGGCCCCGTACGAGAGGTGGGTGGCCGCGGCGCCGTTGACGGTGACCGAGGCGATCGGGAGGACGACGTTCTCGATATAGACTTGGTTGGCGTTCCCCGACTTGCCGCGCACCACGATCCCGCCCGAGACCGGACAGGGGACGTACTTCCAGGTGGTCCCGCTCGGATCGCCGGTCGAGTAGCCGAGGGCGTTGAACGCCGGGCGGCTGAGATCGAGGTGGCCGCCAGGGTTGGCGGCGCAGAGCGGGTTCGAGCTCTCCGGGCACTCGTCGACGATGGTGACGACGACCGACTTGCTGCCGTTGGTGATCTGCGCGCAGGCGCCGCAGCGGCCGACGGTGTCGAAGTTCGAGCCGGTGGCGCCAGGGACGGCGGCGAAGTAGCCGGGGGTGGCGATGTTCATCACCGTGTCGGAGTCCATCCCGGAGGGCTCGTGGCCGGTGTAGCCGCAGGCGGTGCGGTAGCCGAGGCTGTCCTGCCCGGTCCCCTGGCCGAAGTAGTACCAGGTGAACGAACCGCTGCCGTTGTTCGCGGCCCAGGGGAGCGTGCACTGGGTGGCCGAGCCGCCGCCGGTGCCGGTTGAACCGCCCGTCGCCCTGGCGCCCCCGGTCCCCGTGCCGCCGGTGCCGGGCGCGCCGCCGGTCGCCTTGGCGCCGCCGGTCCCGGTCGCGCCGCCGGTCCCGGTCGCGCCCCCCGTCGCCGTGGCGCCGCCGGTGCCGGTCGTCCCGCCCGTCGCTTTGACGCCGCCGGTGCCGGTCGTTCCGCCGGTCGCCTTGGTGCCCCCGGTGCCGGTCGTTCCGCCGGTGGCGGTGCTCCCGCCGGTGCCGGTCGTGGTGCCGCCGCCGTTCCCGGTCGCCGAGACCGAGACGATCGTCGGGTGGTAGTTGCTGCCGGTGGCGTTGCCGCAGAAGCCGAAGCTGACGCTGCCGCCGGGCGCGATGGTGGCGTTGTACGAGAGCGGCGTGGCGGTCAGCTGCGTGCCGGCGACCGCGGTGGTGGCGCTCCAGGCGTTGGCCAGCGTCGACTGGTTCAGGTTGATCACCACCTGCCAGGTGGTCGCCGCCGAGGTGCCGCCGTTGCTGACGGTGACATTGGCGCAGTAGCCGCTCGTCCAGTCGCTCGACAGCGCGACGACGGCCGAGGTCGCGCCCGAGGTGAGCGAGCCGATCACCTGCTCGCTGGGCGCGCCGTCGTTGAGGCACCCCGCCGCCAGCGCGACGGCGAGCAGAGCCGGAATTCCAAGCAAACGAGGACGAGAAAGAACGGGGGGCAGGCGGGTCATGAGGGCTCCTGGGAAGTAAGCCCCCCGACGAGGCAAGAACCACGCCCCGGCCGTCGGGGCGCTATCTCCCTGAAACGACGTGACCGCTTTTGCGATGGGCGGGGCCGCCGACCTCGATCGGCGTGGGGACTCTCCCCCTCACCGGGCCGGCGGCCTCACTCCGCCTTGCTGATCTGCGGCGTCGGCGCCGCCGCCGGCGCGGCGACGGCGGTGATCTCGGCCAGCGTGGCGCCGCGGCGGCCGACGGGCGGCCCCAGCCGCTCGGCGAGATCGCTCACCGTCTGGACCAGATCGGCCCGGGCGGCCGCCGTGCGCGTCAGCGTCTCGGCCATCTTGGCCAGCCGCTCGGTCGACTGCCGCGAGGCGCCCGCCTGCGCGCCCGCGCTCCGGTAGGCGATCGCCGCCGCCGCGTCGGCGCGGAGGGCGTCGAGCGCACGCTGCACCTCGGCCGTGGCCTCGGGATCGAGCGCCTTCGGATCGACGGCCTCCAGCCCGCGCGCGCCGCCCAGCCAGATCCGCCCCCTGGTCCCGAAGGCCAGCGGGTCGTTGGCCGCCAGGTCCTCGACCGCGAACAGCGGCGTCACCAGCCGCGGGAAGTCCTTGGAGAGGACGGCGAACAGCAGGCCGTGGTCGGGGCGCGCGCGGACCAGCGCCACCAGCGGGCCGAAGGCGAAGAAGGTCTCGCCGTCGACGTCGAGCCCCGCCTCGACCGCCACCCGCCCCGCCCCGCCCGGCGCCACGGCGACGGCGTCGCGGTCGCGCGGCTTGCGCTTGAGCGTGGTCATCAGGTCGCGCACCTGATCGATCCCCACCACCACGTTGAGCGCGCTCCCCTCGGTGTAGCCGGCGTGGAAGATCCCCACCAGCTCGTACTCGCCGGTCGCGCAGGAGACGGCCAGCACCGGCGAGCCGGAGTTGCCGGACGACAGGAGGGCGTCGATCACGAAGTCCTCGTGGTCCCAGTCGCCGTAGTCGTCGTGATCGTGCAGCGACACCACGGTGCCGACGTTGGTGGCGCGGAAGGCGCCCAGCGGGAAGCCGCGCACCTCGACCACGTCGCGCTCGCTGAGCTCGGCGCTCTTCCCGATCTTCCAGCGCATGACCTGCAGCTCGGCGTGCGCCTTGAGGATCGCCACGTCGAGCTGCGGGTCGGTGACCACCCGGGTGAGCGGGATGTCGTCGAGCGCGTAGGCGTCGTGCTCGTCGTCGACCAGGGTGAGCGACTCGGAGATCTTCTTGCAGCCGACGGGGACGCCGTCGACGGTGTGCTGGGCGTCGGTGACCGCCGGCCAGGCGGCGACGTGGTCGTTGGTGAGCAGCAGGGTGTCGCCCGCCTGCCGCTTGTAGGCGAAGGCCGTCCCGTGCAGCGTCGCCCGCTTCTTGTCGCGGCGGATGGTCCCGTCGGCGCCGTAGGAGAGGCACTCGTACACCGCGGTGTTTCGGACACAGTAGGAGAAGACCGCTTCCGGGCGCCGATCGAACTCGCGCGCCTCGGCCGACAGCGAGGTGAAGTCGTCGGCGTAGGCGCCGCTGCAGAGGGGCGCGCGCGGCGCGGGCGGCAGCGGCGCGGCGGGCGACGCCGGCTCCGCCCGGCCGCCGGTGGTCCAGCCGACTGTTCCGAGGATCAACGTCGCGAGCCAACCGCGCCTCGTCACGCCCGGAAGCGGTGCAGCCCGCGTGCCGCGCGAGGGCCGGCGTCCGCGCGCCCGACGGAGATCACGGCGGTGGGAAATCAGCCGGCCGGACGAAGAACGGGAAGGAAAAACCACGCGCCTGCCGCGCCGCGGCGGCGTCCAAAAGCGACCCGCGGTGGGTGACAGCGGCAACAGATCCGGTGTGCCGGCCCCTTGTCACTGTCTGAGGGGACCCGACATGCCCGATTGGATCCGAGCGCGATCGGTCTTCTTGCCGGCACTTCGACGAAACGGCGCGGCCACCGTCGGCCTGGCGCTGCTGCTCGCCGGGTGCGGCGGCAGCGGCTCGGGCTCGCCCACCGGCAGCGGCGGCGAGGCGGGTGACGTCGGCTCCACCGGCGGCGGCGGCCCGACCGGGGGCGCGCCGGGCCAAGGCGGCTCGACCGGCAGCG
>DASZVW010000969.1:0-2037 GCA_035546895.1 Polyangia bacterium | reverse complement strand
GACGTCCAGCCCCAGCAGGTGGCCGACGCCGTGCGGGAAGAGCAGCGCGACCACGCCGTCGGCGGCCAGCGCGATCGGATCGCCGCGCAGGACGCCGAGGTCGACCAGCCCGGCGGCCAGCGCCTGGCAGGCCAGCACGTGCACGTTGCGGTAGCGCGTGCCGGGACCGACCGCGGCGATGGCGCGCCGCTGGGCCTCGAGGACCAGCTGGTAGAAGTCGCGCTGGGTGGGCGAGAAGCGCCCCGACACCGGCCAGGTGCGGGTGACGTCGCCGGCCCAGCCCGCTTCGGTCTCGGCGCCCACGTCGGCCAGCAGGAGGTCGCCTTCCCGCAGCGTGTGGTCGTAGCGCTCGCTGTGCAGGATCTCGCCGTGCGGGGTGACGATCGAGGGGTACGCGCAGCCCAGGCCGCGCCCGGCGAGCTCGGCCTCCATGGCCGCGCGCACGACGGCGGCGGCGATCCCGGGGCGCGTGGCGGCCAGGCCGGCCCGATGGGCGGCGGCGGTGGCGGCGGCGGCGCGGCGCAGCTCGGCGACGGCCGCCTCGTCGTGCTGGAGGCGGAGCGCGATCATCGCCTCCGCCAGCGGCGCGTCGAGCACGTCGACGACGCCGGGGCGGATCTCGCGGTTGAGCAGGCGGCTCTGCTCGAGGCAGGTCGCGGCGTCGGGCGCCGCCAGCGTGGCCACCGCGCGCCCGCGCACGCTGGCGGCCAGGCGCGCGAACGGCCGCACCGGGCAGCCGGTCGCCTCGGCGATCTCCTCGAAGGTGGCGGGCGGCCCCTCCCACAGCGCCTGATCGGGCTCCGGCTCGTGGAGGTAGAGCGTGAAGGCGGCGCCGTCGTAGACCGCGATCGCGCCTCGCAGGGGGAGCCCGAAGAGGTAGAGGAAGTGGCTGCTCGCCCGGTACGGGTAGAGGTTGGCGGCGTAGTTGCGCGGGCGCGGGGCGCCGGCGGCGATCAGCGCCGGGCGGTTCCCGAGCAGCTTGCCGAGGCGCTCGCGGCGGGCGGTGGCGGCCCGGCGCGCGAGCGCGGAGAGGAGCGGTTCGTCCGGCATCGCCGTCAGTATAGGCGCCTCTAGCGGCGGCGGGGCGGTCCGGGCGGGGGCGGGCGCGCGGTGGCGCCGTCCTCCGGCCAGGCGTGCTTCGGGTAGCGGCGGCCGAGCTCGCGCCGGAGCGCCGGGTAGTGCTGGGTCCAGAAGCCGGCCAGATCGCGCGTCACCTGCACCGCGCGCCCGTTCGGCGCCAGCAGGTGGACGGTGAGCGGCACCCGTCCGCCGCCGATGGCGGGCGCGGCGCGGGTGCCGAAGAAGTCCTGCAGGCGCGACTCGATCCAGGGGGGGCTCGCCGGGTCGTAGTGGATGGGGACGGTGCGCCCGCCCGAGAGCTTCACCTCGCGCGGCGCCAGCGCGTCGAGCGCGCGGCGCGCCTCGGGCGGCAGCGCGGCCAGCACCGCGGCCCCGAGGTCGGCGCCGGGCGTGGCCAGCTCGCCGAAGCTCACCCGGCCGACGCAGGCGAGGCGCACCAGCTCGGTCACCGCGCCGGCGCCCAGCGCGGGGAGCGGCGCCTCGGGGGCCGCCTCGCGCGCGAAGGCCAGCCGCTGCAGGAGCGCCGGGATGGCGTCGCCGCCCGGCAGGCGCTCGAGGCCCCGCGCCAGCGCCGCCTCGGCCAGGAGGCGCGCCGTCTCCTCGTCGGGCGGCGCCGGCTCGGTGCGGGCGTCGAGCGTCAGCGCGCCGAAGGCGAGGCCGGTGGTGCGCTCGACCCGCTCGGTGCGCGGGTCGAAGGCGCGCCGGTCGATCTCCACGATCCGCTCGGGGAAGAGCTCGAGCAGCCACTCGGGCTCGATGCGGGCGGAGAGGCGCAGGGCCGGCGCCCGGCCGCCCGCGCCGCGCGCCCCCTTGCGGTCCTCGACGACGTCGATCGCCACCAGCCAGTCGCCGGTCTGCGCGAGCCCCAGCTCGGCGCTGCCGCCGCCGGCCAGGAGCGCCGCCTTGGCCCCCGGCTCGCGCCGGCGCGCCACCCGATCGGGGAAGGCGGCCAGCACC
>DASZVW010000968.1:0-1663 GCA_035546895.1 Polyangia bacterium | reverse complement strand
GCCCCGGCAGCCCCCGTATGGTGCGTGGGATCGAGCTGCTGTTGCCCGCAGCCGACGAGGCCGCTCGCCAACGCCAACGCCAACGCCAACGCCAACAGGGAATGAGTTTTCACCGTTGTACCTATGTCCTTAAAGAAGTGGGCCGGTACAGATCATCAGGCCGGTGACGGGGTTGCACCCGCAGAAGGGTGGCTCGGGACTCTGGCAGTACGAGCGGCCGCAGGCGCCGACGTCGAACGTCCCCGGCGGACAGATCCACTGGCCGCCCGAGCAGACGGGCGAATAGCCGAAGGTGACGTCGCTGTCGCAGCCGGTCACGCAGCCCAGGATCGAGCCGGCTTGACCGGCCGGCGCGCAGGAATCGTCGCCGGTGCCCGAACCGTCGGCGTCGCTGGCGCCGCCGTCGCCCGGCGCCGAGCAGGCGTAGAGGCCGGTCATCGGATCGCACAGGCACCCGGCCTGGACGACGGTGCAGTTCTCCACGGGACCGGTGGGGCGCCCGGCGTCGGCGCCGCCCGCGCCGGTCCGCCCGCCGGCCGCGGTGGCGCCCCCGGTGCCCGTCGCGCCGCCGCTGCCCGTGTGGCGGGTGGGGTCCAGCGATTGCTGGCCGCACCCCGCGAGCCCCACCACCAGCACCAACAATAAGCGAATATTCATTCGCACGAGTTTAGCCCCACCGGGGCGCGGCGGGTAGCGGCCGCGCGGGCGGCAAAAACTTGCCTCCCGTCGCGGCGGGGCGGAGCATCGAGACGTGGCGCCGACCCTGGACGTCGGGATCCAGCAGTTCCTCGACCACCTGCGGGTCGAGCGCGAGCTGACGCCGGCGACCGTCGAGGCCTACGGCCGCGACCTGGCCGGCTTCGCCCACTTCGCCGCCGGGCGGACGATCTCGCGCGCCGACACGGTGAGCGCCATCGACGTGCTCGACTTCCTGGTCCACCTCTCGGAGCGGAAGCTGTCGGCGCGCTCGCAGGCGCGGCGGCTGGTGGCGCTGCGGCAGCTGTTCAAGTTCTTCAAGGGGGAACGGATCATCGCCGCCGATCCGACCGAGGACATCGACCTGCCGCGCTTCGGCCGCAAGCTGCCCGAGTTCCTCTCCACCGAGGAGGTCGACCGGCTGCTCGGCGCGCCCGACCGCCGCACGCCGCGCGGCGCCCGCGACGCCGCGATGATCGAGACGCTGTACGCCACCGGGCTGCGCGTCTCCGAGCTCTGCAAGCTGCGCCTGCGCGACCTGAACTTCGACGCCGGCTACCTGCGCGCGCTGGGCAAGGGGCGCAAGGAGCGGCTGGTCCCGATCGGCGAGGCGGCGCTGACCGCCCTCCGCGGCTACGTGGAGACGGTGCGCGCCGGCTTCTCGCGCGGCCGCGCCCTCGACACGCTGTTCCTGACCCACCACGGGCGGGCGATGTCGCGCCAGGGGTTCTGGAAGCTGCTCGGCCGCTACGCGACCGCCGCCGGCATCCGCAAGCGGATCTCGCCGCACAAGCTGCGCCACTCGTTCGCGACCCACCTCGTCGAGGGCGGCGCCGACCTGCGCGCGGTGCAGGCGATGCTCGGCCACGCCGACATCGGCACGACCGAAATCTACACGCAGGTCTCGCGCGCACGCGTGATCGAGCAGGCTCGCAAGCACCCGCGGGTCCGCCGCGCGTAACATGCG
>DASZVW010000967.1:0-2998 GCA_035546895.1 Polyangia bacterium | reverse complement strand
GCGAAGTCGCCGGCGGCGGTCAGGATCTCGGCCAGGTAGATGCGGGCCATCCCCTGCAGCCGGGGATCTCCCTGCCGCCCCGAGGCCTCGATCGCCTCGCGCTCGAGCCGCTCGGCCGCCGGCAGGTCGCCGGCCAGGCCGAGCACGCGGCCGAGGTTGTGCTGGACGGCGGCCGAGAGGTCGAAGAGCCCCATCCGGTCGCAGGCGCCGAGCGCCTGCCGCAGGGCCGCCTCGGCGCGCTGGAAGTCGCCCAGCTCCGAGTACATGTAGCCGAGGTTGGTGCGGACGGCGCAGGCGTTGCGCAGGTCGCCCGCCTGCTCGAACGCCTGCAGCGCCGACTCGAGCCCGGTGAGGCAGCGCCCGAGATCGCCCGCCGCCGAGGCGCGGATCGCGCGCACCTGATGGAGGAGCCCCAGCGCCTGCGGATCGAGCGCGGCGTCGGGCTCGCCGGCCAGCGCGCCGATGGCGGCGATGAGCGGGTCGGCCACCGCGTGCCGCCCGCCGAACACCAGGAAGTTGGCCCCCCAGGCGAGCGAGATGATGCGCGCGCTGCGGACCGCCGGCTCGGCCGTGAGCGGCGCCCCCTCGACGAGGCGGACCTGCGCCTCGACCGCCTCCAGGCGCCCGTGCTTGCCGGCCGCGATGATCGCCTGGGCCAGCGCGCGCAGCCAGGCCGAGCCGCCGGCCGGCAGGTCCTGCGCCGCCGCCAGTGCCCGCCGCTCGGCCTCCGCGAGCTCGCCGCGCCAGACGTGCGCCTCGGCGGCGATGAGGCGCAGCTTGCCGAGCAGCTCGCCGGCGGCGCCCCCCGCGATCCCCAGCTCGGCGCGATCGATGGCCGCCACCAGGTCGTTGGCGCTCAGCGCCTGGGCCGCCGCCCGCTCGTACCAGCGCGCCGCGCGCACCGGCTCGCCGCCGCGCCGGAAGTGCTCGGCCAGCACCATGGCGTCGGCGGCGCCGGCCTGCTCGAGCCAGTCGCCCGCCAGCCGATGGCCCAGCAGCTGATCCTCGTCGGTGAGCATCGCGTAGGCCGCCTCGCGCACCAGCGCGTGGGCGAACACCAGCTCGACGTCGCCGGCCAGCGCCGGGCTCGAGGCCCGCGCCAGCAACTCGTGCGCCGTCAGCCGCTCGACGGCCTCCGAGACCTCGTCGAGCCCCGCCGCCCCGCCCAGCAGCGCGGCCAGCCCGGCGCGCGAGAACCGCTCGCCGAAGATGGCCGCCGCCCGCAGCACCCGCTTGCCGTCCGCCCCCTCGGCGTCGAGGCGCGCCTGCACCATGGCCAGCACCGAGTCGGGGAGGATCTCGGCGCGCCCGGCCGCCGCCGCGCGGATCAGCTCCTCGAGGTAGAAGGCGTTGCCGCTGGCCCGCCCGACGAGGCGCGCCAGCAGGTCGTCGGCGATCGTCCCCAGCGCCTGCCGCACCAGCTGCTCGCTGGCGCGCGCCGACAGCGGGCCGAGGCGCACCGTCTGCAGGTGCCGCGCCGCCCAGATGTCCGGGAAGCGCTCCTCCACCTCCGGCCGCGCCAGCGCCAGCACCATGAGCGGCTGGTCGCGCAGGTTGCGCAGGGCGCCGTCGAGGAAGCTGACCGTCCCCAGGTCGCCCCAGTGCAGGTCCTCCAGCACCAGCAGCACCGGGCGCGCCGCGCACTCCGCCGCCAGCCAGTCCTCGAACGCCCGCCGCATGCCGTCGCCCATCAGCTGCGGGTTGGCGCGCGCGGTGCGCAGCGCCTCGCTCCCCTCGTCGAAGCGGACGTCGGCGATCTCGCCCAGGAACTCGGTCACCCGCTCGCGCGCCTCGACGTCGACGTGGCGGGCCACCCGCGCCGCCAGCTTCTCGCGCCGCGCCTCGATCGGCTCGCCGTCGACGATCCCGGCCGCCCGGCGGATCGCGCGCGCCAGCATGGCGAACGGCGAGCCGGCGCCCACCGAGTCGACGCCGCCCAGCAGCACCTCGGCGCGGTCCCCCTGGCGCTGCACCCACTCGCAGAGCTCCTGCCGCAGCCGCGACTTCCCCACCCCGGCGGCGCCGATCACCAGCACCGGCGTGGCCACCGACTCGGCGACCGTGCCGGCGTAGAGGTTGGTGAGCATCGACATCTCGCGCCCGCGCCCCACGAACGGCGTCGCCTTGCCGAGCAGCGGCCGCTGGCCGCCGAAGGCGTCTCGCTCGGCGCGCAGGTACGACGCCGTCCCCTCGCGGCGGACCTCGAAGCGCGCGTCGAGCAGCCCGGCCGCCACGTCGTCGAGCCGGATAGCCCCCGGCGGCGTCCCCCGCAGCAGCCGGATCCCGTCGTCGATGACCGCGCCCACGGCCGACCAGGCCGAGAAGTGCCCCTGCCCCGTCGATACCACGAAGGCGACGTCGGGGAGCGCGCCGCGCATCGCCAGCGCGCAGCGGGCCGCGCGCGCCGCCTGGTCGGTGGCCCGCTCCTGCTCGGGGAGCGACACCACCACCGAGCCGTCGGGGAGCGGGTGGACGCGGGCGCCGTACCGCCGCGCCAGGTCGTCCTCGATGGCCACCAGCCGCTTGAGCTGCCCGGCGATGACCGACTCCTCGACCGAGGCCCCGGCGAGGAAAGGCGACCCGCTCCAGCGCCGCTCGCCGGTCGCCGAGGGGCCGGCGATCACCACGCAGGCCAGCCGCCGCTCGCTGGCGGTCAGCGCGATGGTGACCCCGCCGCGGCGCCCCGGCCCCGCCGGGCGGCCGTCGCCCAGCGGCCCCAGCGCGGCCAGCGCCGCCAGCACCGCGTCGGCGTCGGGGAGCCGCCGCTCCGGCTCCTTGGCCAGCATGCGGGCCACGCAGTCGTCGACCGCGGCCGGCACCTGGGGCGCCAGGTCGCGGACGCGCGGCGCCTCGGCCAGCAGGATCTTGGCCAGCAGCGCGGTCGGCGCCTCCGCCTCGAACACCGGGCGCCCGGTCAGGCACTGGAACATCACGCAGCCGAGCGAGAAGACGTCCGCCCGCGGCGTGATGTCGCGCGCGCCGCGCACCAGCTCGGGCG
>DASZVW010000966.1:0-3095 GCA_035546895.1 Polyangia bacterium | reverse complement strand
TCAAGGAGGTCCTCGACCTCATCCAGGCCAAGCGCCCGCGCGAGGCGCTGGCGCGAGCGTTCGCCTGGCGCCGGAGCGATCCCGGCGACGTGCTGGCCCTGGTCGCCCTCGGCGCCGCCTACGAGGCGCTCGGCGACGCGCCCGACGCGGCCCGCGCCTACGGGTCGATCATCGATCTCTTCCCCGGCCGCGCCGACCTGCGCCGATTCGCGGGCGAGCGGCTCGAGCGCCTGCCGGGCGGGCGCGCGCTGGCGCTGGCCATCGACACCTACCGCAAGGCCGTCGAGCAGCGCCCCGACCACCCGGCGGGGCACCACCTGCTCGGCTTCGCGCTGCTCAAGGCGGGCCAGCCGCGCGCCGCGTTCGAGGCGCTGGCCGCCGGCGTCGCGCAGAAGTACCCGGCGGGGCGCTTCCTGGGCGTCGATCGCATCCTGCGCGAGGACCTCGGCCTCTGCGCCGCCGCCTGGACCCGCGCCGAGCCGGCCCGCGCCGCCGAGATCGGCGAGCGGCTGGCGCGCGCCGGCGGCAGCGCCGAGACCGGCCCCTCGCTCCGCTTCATCCTCAACTGGGAGACCGACGCCAACGACGTCGACTTCCACATCCACGACGCGCGCGGCGCCGAGGCCTTCTACAGCCAGCCGCACCTGCCGTCGGGCGGCGACCTCTACGCCGACGTGACCACCGGCTACGGCCCCGAGTGCTTCACCATCCGCGGGCCGGCGGCCGGGCGCGCCGCCCCCTACCGGTTGCAGGCCCACTACTACAGCCGAGGGCCGATGGGGTACGGGATGGGGAAGCTGCAGATCATCGACCACGACGGGCGCGGCAACCTGCGCTTCGACGAGCGCCCCTTCGTGATCATGCAGGACGGCGCCTTCGTCGACCTGGGGACGGTCGGCGCGACGCTGGCCGGCGCGCACGCGGTGGCGATGGCGCGCCCGGCGCCTCGCCTGCCGGCCGCCTCGCACGCCTGGGCCGTCGCTCCGGGCGCGCCGGCCCGTTAGCGGGCGGCGCGCCGGTCAGGCGGACGCCGCGCTGAGCGGCGCCCAGCGATCGTCGTCGTCGTGGCCGGGACCGACCGGCGCCAGGTGCGCGACGTCGGTCAGGAGCCGGAGATACGGACCGTCGGCCGCGAGATCGATCTGGGTCACCGCGCCGGCCGGCCAGCCGGGGCCGCGCCGGTAATGCCGCAGCTCGGTGCCGAACAGCTCGCAGAGCAGGATGCGCAGGAGGGCCTTGTGCGAGACGAGCAGCACGTTCCCCTCGCGGTACCGGGCGGCGAGCTCCCCGATCGCCGCCAGCGCCCGCGCCGCCACCGCGCGCGGGGACTCACCGAGCGGCGGCCCGATGCTGGGATCCTGCTGCCAGCGCGCGAAGTACGTGGCGTCGAGCGCCGCCGCCTCGCGCTTCGACATCCCCTGCCAGGCGCCGTAGTGCATCTCGTCGAGCCGGGCGTCGGCCTGGATGGCCAGCCCCGCGCCCTCGGCGAGCGGGAGCGCCGTCTGGATGGCGCGGGCCCGCGTGCTGGTCACCATCGCCCGCCACCCGAGGCCCCCGTACGCGGCGGCGAACTTCTCCGCCATCGCGCGCCCCGCGTCGGTCAGGGGCGCGTCGATCTTCCCGCAGAACCGATCCTGCCGACTGAACTCCGTCTCCCCATGCCGCAAAAGAAAAAGGCTGAGCACGTCCCGCTTCCCCCCTCGCCAGAGCCAAACGAACGACCGCCCCCAAAGTTCCACCCACGAGGAACATCCAAGCCCCATGCCACGAGCCAAACCCCCAAAGATCGGGTCTCTCGCCCTGCTCCCGTTACGGCCGCGTGACTCAACCACGCCTCTTTTAGGTACCTCGCCAGAGCGACCGTAGGGAGCGGGTCCCAGCCCCGGGAGCGCGGGCTCCGCCCGCGCGGCCCCCCTCCGGATCGGGGGGGGCCGGCGGGGGGGCGCGCCCCCCCAGCCCCCCGTCCCCCCGCCTAAAACTTCGCGTTTCGGGACAGCTCGAGCGCGCGCGCCTGGAAGAAGTCGCCCGCCTTGGGGCCGCCGTTGCACTTGCCGTCGGACTCGGCGGGCTTCTTGAGCCAGAGGTAGGCGTCGATCAGCGGATCGGCCGTGCTCGCAGTGGGGGGCGTGCCGAGCGCGCGGCCCGGCGGGTTGCACCAGCAGTTCTCGTCGTCGGCCGCCTCGTCGCACTTCGGCGGGCCGTTGCCGTTGCGGCTGGTGTCGATGACGAAGTGCTTTCCGCCCAGCAGCTTGGAGATCTCCTTCCCGTAGACGATCTCGGTGCTGGTCGACTTGTAGTTCGAGGTGTTGAGCGCGAACCCGTCGGCCTCCTCGACGCCCGCCTCCTTGAGGAGCTTGGCGTCCACCGACGGCTTGAGCCAGCCGGAGTGCCCCGCGTCGATGTAGACGGCGGTGTTCCCCAGCGACACCAGGGTGTGGACCGCGAACCGCAGCAGCTCGAGCCGCTCTTTTTGCGCGGCCTCGGAGAGACACGGCTTGCCGTCGGCCATCTTCTTGTCGAGCAGGCCGAGCGAGTCCGGCTCGAGGATGACCGCCGCGCGCCGGTTCCCCAGGCTGTTCGCGAAGGCGGTGATCCACTGCTTGTACTTGTCGCCCGCCTCGGCGCCGCCGGACGAGTACTGCCCGCAGTCGCGCTTGGGGATGTTGTAGACGACGAAGTAGGGGAGCACGCCGCTCTTGAGGATCATGTCGGCGCGCTTGCCGACGTAGCGCCCCACGTTGGGCGTCCAGTCGCCGATCCACTCGGCGCCGCCGTTGTCGGCGATCTTGTTGTAGAGCGCGGCCAGCGCCGGGTCGTGGTCCTTCTTCTCGGCCATCATCCCCTTGAGGTGCGCCGGGCTGTACGGATCGACCCAGGCCAGCTTCTCGCCGGCGAAGATGTTCTCGCCGTGCTTCCAGGGGGGGAGCGGCGGCATGGCTTCGGCGGGCTTGGCCGGGGCCACGCCCGAGGACGCCTCGGCGGCCGGCGCGGCCGAGGCGCTCGACGCGTTGGCGGGCGGCGCGCCCGGGGTGCCCGACGAGACGCAGCCGGCGGCCAGCGCGAAGGTGGGGACGAGCAAAGAGAGGGACCGAGTC
>DASZVW010000965.1:0-1715 GCA_035546895.1 Polyangia bacterium | reverse complement strand
GAGACGGCCGACGGCGGGACGGTCTGGATCGGCCGCGCGCTCGCCGGGCCGAGCCTGGGCGCGACCGCGGCGCCGGCCGCCGCCGCGGATCCCGGCGACCTGCTGGCGCTCTGGGATCGCGCGCGCCTCTCCTGGTTCGAGCGCCCGAGCCCGGCGCGGCCGTCCGCGGCGGACGCGACGCGGGTGGCGCTGGCGCCGTTGCGCGCGTTGCTGGTCCTGGAGAGCGACGCCGACTACGCGCGCTACGATCTGGAGGCGCCGGAGATCGCTGGCGCTCCGGAGGCGCCCGTGGGCTTGGAAGAAGGGAAGATGGGCCTTCGCCGGACCAAACCGCCCCGGGCGGGGCTCTTCGGGTTGCGCGGCCCGGCCGACGAGCCCGACCCGGCGCTCGCGCGCGCGCTCGCCGAAGAGCAGGCGCGCAGCGCCGGGATCCTGGACGCGCTCGGTGGTCGGACCACGGCGGCTGGCCACGACGGCCTCGGCATCGTCGCCACCGGCGCGTCTCTGCTCGGTTCGCGGTACGGCGTCGGGACGCCGACGGGCGGCGGGTACGCCGAACGACGCCGCCCGAGAACCGGCGAGGTGATCCTCGAGCCGCTCATCGTGCGCGGGCCGCTGGACGAGGAGGTCCTCCGCCGGATCGTGCGCCGCCGCCTGGGCGAGCTGCAGCGATGCTACGACGACAATCCGTCCGCGGGCGGCGCCGAGAGCGGCCGGATGGTCTTCGAGCTGGTGATCGCCGCGGGGAAGGCGGTCTCGGCGACGTGGCGGGGGTCCAACGTCGGGGGCCCCGGCCTCGCGCCCTGCTTCGCGGCGGCGCTCCGGCGCTGGCCGTTTCCGACGCCGAGCGGGGGTCTGAGGGCGGCGGTCACCGTGGCCTTCACCTTCCGGCCGACGGGCGCCCGGCTCCCCGCGCCCCAGCCGGCGGCGCCCGCGCCGCCACCGGCCGCGGCGCCGCCCCCGCTCTCGGCCGGCGAAGCAGCGCTGGCCCTGTTCGCGAAGGAGGCGCCGCTTCCCGACCGGGTGGCGGAGGTCTGCCGGCGGCTCGGTCTCGACCGCACCACTGATCCGGAGACCGCGGCCTGGTCGATCGATCGCACCGGCGCCGACCTGCCGACGATGACATTGGTGGCGCGCCTCCTGGCCGCGGCCGGGCGCCTGCCCGACGCCGTCCGCGTCCTCTCGGAGCACGCCCCCTTCGCGCCGCGGCCGATCGCCGCCGAGCTGCGCCGCCTGGGCGCCGCGCGCGACGCGCAGGAGATCGAAACCCTGGAGCGGCGGACTTACTAGCCGCGGCCGGCGGCGAGCTCGGCCAGCGCGATCGGCGGCAGCGGCCGCCAGGGGAGGCCGCGCTCGAGCAGGCGGCCGGTCCGGACGTCGACGGCCAGGTCGGCCTCGATCGGATAGAAGCGGTTGTGCCTGGCGATGAGATCGTTCAGCAGCGCGAGCTCGGCGGCCACCTCGGCCGCGCCGGCCGCCTCGTCGGGCGCGGCCACGAGCCGCTCGCGGAGCCGCGCGGTGAGGTCCTCGATCCGCCGCCGGCGGCGCAGGTAAGCGGGGACGCCCTGCGCGTAGGCGCGCAGCCGCGCGTCGACCGACAGCTTGAAGTTCCCGAGCGGCGCGCCCGCCTCGCCGAGCTGCCGCTCCGTCGTGGCCATGCGCCGAGCTTAGCAGCGCGCGGGCCTCGCGGCCGGTCAGAGCTGGAGCAGGAAGCG
>DASZVW010000964.1:0-5668 GCA_035546895.1 Polyangia bacterium | reverse complement strand
TCGGCCGCGCCCGCCGCCGTGGTCGCGAAGAACGCCGCGCCAGTGTCGGCGCCGATGCCGAGCCGGTCCGCGAGGAGGCGTGTGACGACGCGCGCGCCGAGGGCGGCGCCCTCGAGGACGTACAGGCATCCGGCCGCCGCCTCGAGCGAATCCAGGGGCGGAAGGTCCGGGCAGCGCGCGAGCGCGCCGACCTCGGCGGCGTTCATCCCAAGAGCGAGCAGATCGCGTTCGAGCAGCCGGGCGCGATCGATCGACGCGACCCGCGGCCCCAGCCCAGCCGCAGCGACCTCCTGGATCCGAGATTCGAGCGGAAGATGGAATCCATAGAACGCCCGTAGCGTGCGGCGGTAAGTATCGATCGAGAGTTCAGGCGCCGTCAGGCACAGCTTGCGCTCCACAGCCGCATGCAGCGTCTTCGTTTCGCGGCGCAGCCTGGCGTGGATTGAATCACCCGCCGGCGCCCCTTCCGGCGCCGATGGGGTGGACAGATCTGCTCGACTCAACATTTGTGCACGTCCCGCTCCTGTGGCTGGCCAGCATCGTTCAGCTACTAGCCTGTGCACTGGGCCGTCGAAGTCGACCCCGTTACCGGCCGCCGATTGTCGGGCGACCTCTTCCAGTCGCGAGAGGCGGACGGGCTTCACCAGGTGAGCGACGAGCCGGCTTCCTTGGATCGGCGTACGGCGGTAGCCGTTTGGAAAGCCTCCGCGCGGACTTAATTCGGTCGGGGCGAGAGGATTCGAACCTCCGACATTCTGCTCCCAAAGCAGACGCGCTACCAGGCTGCGCCACGCCCCGTCGGAGGGGTGACTATACACGACGGGCCGGGGCGACGCCGGGCTCGCCGCTCTACTGCTGCCCGCGATAGAGGTCGGGGAAGAGCTGGCGGAGGTGGGCGACCTTGGGGGCGTCGACGAACTTGATGTAGGGCTCGTCGGGGTGGCGGGCGAAGTAGTCCTGGTGGTAGGCCTCGGCGGGGTAGAAGGCGGGGAGCGGCACCACCTGGGTGACGATCTTGTCGCCGAAGACCTTGGCGCGATCGAGCTGGGCGACGTAGGCGTCGGCGACGCGCTTCTCGTCGGGGGTGGTGAAGAAGACGGCGGAGCGGTACTGGGTCCCCTCGTCGGCGCCTTGGTGGTTCAGCTCGGTGGGGTCGTGGGCGACGGAGAAGAAGACCTTCAGGAGCTGGCCGATGGTCACCTGGGCGGGGTCGAAGGTCACGCGCACGGACTCGGCGTGGCCGGTCTCGCCGGTGCTCACCAGCGGGTACTTGGCGGTCTCGGCGGCGCCGCCGGCGTAGCCGCTCGTGGCGTCGACGACGCCGCGCACGTGCTGGAAGACGGCCTGCACGCCCCAGAAGCAGCCGCCCGCGAAGACGACCGTCTGCTTGCCGGGCTTGGCGGCGCGCGGGACGTCGACGGCCGGCGACGGCAGCGCGACGGCGTCGTGGGCGCCGGCGCTGGCGCGGTTGCAGTAGAAGCCGGCGGTCACCAGCGCCGCGGCCGCGGCGATCATCCCCAGCGCGCGCCTCAGCTTGTGGAATCGGCTCGTCATCGCGGCCTCCGGTAAAGCATACGCCGCGGCGGCGGGGCGGTTACGGGTGTCAGCGCAGCTCGAGGTCGTACGGCAGGCGGGCCTCGAACCCGGCGCCGCCGCCGCGGACCACCAGCGGCGCCACCAGGCGCAGCGCCGCGCGCGCGTCGTCGGTCAGGAGGCTGGCGGGCGACGGCGTGACGGGGGCGGGCGCCTCCGCGTCATCGCCGTCCTCGCTCTCGGCGCTCGCCCCCTCCAGCACGGAGGCCACGCCGGCCAGGCGGTGCAGGAGCCCGCGGTTCTCGGCGGGCAACAGCGTCAGATCGGGGAGCCGGTCGCGGCCGACGGGGACGCGGCCGAGGCGCGCCGCCTCGTCGATGGCCGCCGAGAGGCCCCCCATCCGGTCGACCAGGCCCAGCCCCTCGGCCAGCGCGCCGGTCCAGACGTGCCCCTGCCCGATCTCGTCGACGCGCGCGGCGGTGAGGCCCCGCGCGGCGCGCCCCTCGGCGACGGTGGCCACGAACAGCTGGTAGAGGTGGCGGATCTGCTGCTGGGCCAGGGCGCGCTCCTCGTCGGTCCAGGGCCGGAACGGCGACAGGAAGTCGGCGTGGGCGCCGCGCCGGTGGGTCTCGACGTTGACCCCCAGTGTGCCGAGCAGCTTCTGGGCGTCGACCTTGTAACCGAACACGCCGATCGAGCCGCTCAGCGTCGAGGGGTCGGCGTAGATGACGTCGGCGGGGGCGGCGATGTAGTAGCCGCCCGAGGCGGCCAGGTCGCTCATGGAGACGACGATCGGCTTGCCGGCCGCGCGCACGCTCTTGACCTCGCGGGCCACGACGTCGGAGGCGAACGCCGAGCCGCCGGGGCTGTTGACGCGCAGGACGACGGCGGCCACGGTGCTGTCGCGGCGGCACTGCTCGAGCGCCGCCACCAGCGTCTCCGAGCCGGCCAGGTCGCCGAGGCCGAACGGCAGGTCGACGTTGGGGCCGTCGGTGATGGTGCCGTCGACGAACAGCACCGCCACCCGGCGGCTCGGCCAGGCCTCGGGCCGCATCGGCGCCCGGTCGGGATCGCGCAGCCGCAGGCCCGGGATCCCCAGCGTGCGCGCCACCAGCGCCTCGAGGTCCCCCTCGGCGGCGATGGCGTCGGCGAGGCCAGCCAGCGTCGCCTCGCCGGGGGCGAAGATGCCGCGATCGACGAGCGCGCGCACCACCGAGACGTCGAGCGGGTGGCCGGCGCGCGTGCGGTCGGCGGCGATGGCCACGACGACCCGACCGCTCACGTCGTCGAGGAGCTGCTCCTTGTTGGCGCGCACGTCGGGCGACTGCTCCGTCATGATGAACGGCTCCATCGCCCCCTTGAACTTGCCGATGCGGACCAGGTCCAGGTGGACGCCGATGCGGTCCATGGTGCCCTTGTAGAAGGTCACGTTCTGGGCGATGCCGGTCACCGACAGCTCGCCCGCGGGGTGGACGATCACCAGGTCGCAGGCGACGGCCAGGTAGTACTCGCGCGTCGAGGGGAAGGTGACGTAGGCGAACGTCCGCTTGCCGTGCGCGCGCAGGAGGGCCACCAGGTCGCGCAGCTCCTCGATGCGCGCGTAGCCGAGCTCGAGCCCCTCGATCTTCAGCAGCACGCCGGCCGCGGCCGGGTCGACGGCCAGCGCGCGCAGCCGCCGCACCACCTGGAAGAAGGCGCGGTCGCTGTCAATCTTCTCGAGCCGCACGCGCGCCACGTAGGCGGCGGTCCCCAGCGTCGGGCGCCGCCCGGTCTCCAGGTGGACGCGCCCGGCGATCCCCACGCCCGTCGAGCCGGCGCCGGGGGCGTAGATCGGCACGCCGACCGCGCCGCCCAGGTGGTCGAAGTCGATCGCCAGGCCGACATCGAGCCGGGTGTCGCTGCCGCCGCCGAAGGCCAGCGCCGTCCCGCGCGGCACGCTCTCCCCCTCACCGTAGAGCCGCAGCCCGTCCCGGAGCCGCGCCGACAGGCGGGCGCGGGGGACGATGCGGTCCCAGGCGTCGCCGTCGGCGTGCGCGGCGCCCAGCGCCACCTCCAGGCGGTCGGTGCCGAGCGGGCGGATCGGCAGCTCCGCGGTCCACAGGCGCGGCAGCGTGGGGCCGAACGCCAGCGGGTGCGGCTGCCCCACGTCCTCGACCGTCACCCCCAGCGCCAGGTACCGCCCGAGCCGCGCCGAGAGGCCGAAGTCGAAGGTGTCGGTGCCGGCGAAGTTCCCCTCCCACAGGTGCGCCCAGGCCACGCCCAGCGAGGCGTTCCGCAGGAAGTGCAGCGCGTAGGCCAGCCGCAGCGTGGTGTGGGCGTCGATCCCGGTGCCGCCCCCCACGTGCGTGAGGCCGAATCCGAGCGAGCTGCGCAGGAAGATCGGCAGCCCGAGGTAGAGGCCGGCCCCGCTGCGCGGGACCACGCCGGCGTCGGAGCTGTCGGCCCCCACCAGCTCGAGCGCCGCCCCCGGCAGGAGGCCCAGCGCGCCCGGGTTCAGCTCGACCGCGGTGGCGTCGGCGTCGCCTGCGCGCGCGGCGTCGGTGATGAAGGGGCCGCGCGTGGGGCGCAGCTCCGGATCGCTCGCCTGCGCGCGCGCCGGGCGCGACGCCAGGAGCGGCGCCAGCGACGCCGCCATGAGGAGGACCAGCCCCGTGCGAAGGCCTGAACGCATCGACGCCGGCGGAGTATAGTGCGGACCGGCGCGCAGATGGATGTCAGGTAAATGCCGGCAGACGAAAACTGGGATCGGCCGCCGGCCGACATCGCGCTCGCCGAGCTGTTCGAGCGCTGGCTGCCGGGGGCGTTCGCGGCCACCGGGCAGCGGGCGCCGGCGGGGACGCCGGTGCTGCGGGTCAGCGTCTCGGGCGCGGGCGGCGGCGCCTGGGAGCTGGCGCTCGACGGGACCGAGCTGCGCGTCGCGCCGCCGGGGCGCGAGCCGCCCGACATCTGGATCCGCCTCTCGCTGGCCGACGTGCGCCTTTTGCTGGGCGCCCCCGATCCCGACCTGCCGGCGATCGTTCCCCCCGGGTGGTCGGCGCGCGACATCCTGCTCGTCGACCCGCGCGACGTCGATCTGGTCAAGCAGGTCTCGGGGCGGGTGCTGGTGGAGATCGAAGGGAAGCGCCGGCGCCGCTTCGCGCTCGACGTCGGGTTCGGCAAGGCCGGCGTCGGCGCGGGGCGGCCGCGCACCACGATCCGGCTCGACGCCCCGACCTTCGAAGGGCTGCGCAGCGGCGCCGTCGCGCCCATGCAGCCGCTCGTCGACGGGCGCCTCAAGATCGAGGGCGATCGCGCGTTGGCGATGCAGCTACTGCTGCTGGTCGGGAGCCGGCTCGGCCGGCGCTGACGGCGCGGGCGCCTTCTCCGGCTTGCTCGTCGTCTGCTCGGGCTCCGGGCCGGGCTGGTCGGTCTTCTCCGCGGGCGTCTTCTCGGGCCGGTCGGTCTTCTTCTCCGGCTTGTCGGCGCCGTCGTCGGGCTTGGCGGCCGGGCGCTCGCGCTCGGCCGGCTTGTCGTCGATCGTCGGCGCCTCGGCGGGCGGCGGCGGCGGCGGCGCGGCCTCGGCGGGGGCGGGCGCGCCCTCGGCGGCCTCGGCGGCTTCGGCGGGCGCGGCGGGGTGCCGGTGCGCGGCGCGCGCTTCGTGCCGGACGGCGGCCTCCGTCTCGGTGGCCAGCGCGTGCCGCGCGGCGCTCAGGCTGTGGGTGAAGGTCGGATCGTCGGGCCGCTTGGCCAGCGCCTTCTCGTACTCGCCGACCGCCTCGCCGTCCTCGCCGAGCGCGTGCAGGCAGTCGCCCAGCAGCGCGTGCGCCTCGGGGTCGTCGCCGGCCAGCGCCACCGCCTCGCGCGCCCAGCGGACCGCCTCGGTGTCCTTGTTCGCCGACAGCGCCGACTGCGCGCGCGTGCGCAGCGCCGCCACCAGCTCGGCCTCGCCGCCCCCGTGGGCGTCGAGCGCCAGCGCCTGGCGGTAGTGCGCCACCCCGGCGTCGAGCTCGCCGCGGTCGAGCTCCCCCTCGGCGATCTTGACCAGCAGCCCCTTGGCCCGCGCGGCCAGCGTGTCGGCGATCGCCGCCCCGCCGTCGGACCGCAGCCGCGCGAGGTCGGCGTCCAGCGCCGGGAGCTGGGCGAACCCGAACCCGCC
>DASZVW010000963.1:0-2660 GCA_035546895.1 Polyangia bacterium | reverse complement strand
AAGCCCGAGGCGCTCGATCTCTTCCTCGAGCGCAAGGCCAATGTCCGCCGCCCCACCGGCCCCACGATCACGCTGACCTCGGTCAAGGCCCGCCCGGCGGCGGAGATCGTGGTCCTCCCCGCTCAGTGACGGGCGCGGCGGGCCGGCCGCGGCACGCGCGCTCGCGCCCCGCCGCCGCCGTCTTTGGCCCCCGCCAGGTAGTCGCGGAGGACCAGCGCGCTGTTGTGGTCGACGTCGCGCGCGCTGTAGAGCAGGGTGACGGTGCCGCGCCGGCCGGCCGCGCGGAGCGGTTCCCAGGCGTCGGGGTGTCCGTCGAGCTCGGCGCGGTAGCGGCGCTGGAACTCTTCCCAGCGCTCGACCCGATGCCCGAACCAGAGCCGCAGCGGCGTGCTGGGCGCGACCTCCTTCACCCAGTCCGCCGCCAGCGCCTCCTTCTTGAGCCCCCGCGGCCACAGGCGCTCGACCAGGAAGCGCCGGCCGTCGTCGCGCGCCGGCGGGTCGTAGGTGCGCTTGATGCGGATCATGCCTCGATCTTGAGGCGCCCCGGTCGGGCCGCAAGCCCCGCCGCCGGCGCCGCGCGCCTCAGGTCCGGGGCGCCCCGGCGGTGGCGGCGCCCAGCGCGCCGGGGACGTAGTTGCCGCCCGAGATGATCATCTTGATCGCCTCCTGCCGCCCCAGCTCGACCTGCACGAGCCGGCCGCGGGGGACGAAGTGCAGCCGCCCGCTGGTGGGGTTCGGCGAGGCCGGGATGAAGACGCAGCAGGTGTCAGGATCGCCCTCCACCGGGTGGCCGGCGAAGAAGCCGAGCACCATCCCCCGCCCCGCGTCGTCGGGGACCAGCACGGCGTGGCCGAAGATCCCGAACCCGCCGTCGTGGGTGTCGGTGAGCGCCACCTGCTTCCAGGTCCGGTAGAGATCGCGCAGCCCCGGCACGTGCCCCAAGATCCAGTCGGTGATGCCGATGAAGAAGCGCCCCACCACGCTGGTGACGAACAGGCCGAGCAGGTAGATGGCCGCCAGCGCCACCGCGATCCCCAGGAAGGGGACGTCGATCCCCAGCAGCAGCCGCGCCCGGCTGTCGACGTACCAGAGGATGAAGAAGGTCACCGCCACCGGGATGGCGGCCAGGATGCCGGCGGCGAACTTGTTGCGCACGTGGGTCTGCAGGCGGCCCATGCCGAGATTAGACGCCGGGGCGGACGGGATCGCCAAAACCTTGCGGTTTTCCCGCCGCCACGTCTGTGGCAGAAGATCGGTCCGTGCTCCGGTTGCCGCGGCCCCGCGCCTGGGAAATCAGCGCCCTCGTGCTGGGGGCGCTCCTCCGCGTCTCGATGGCCCTCACCCACGACGCGCGCATCGGCTTCGACTTCAACGGCCACTGGCCCAACATCGCCTACATCACGGCGCACCACGCGCTCTTCCCGCTCGGCCTGTCGGCGGTCAGCTACCACCCGCCGCTCTATCACGTCATCGCCGCTCTCCTGGTGGGGCGCGGCCTCGGTCCCGGCGCGCTCGGCTGGCTGGCGGTGCTGCTGGGGATCCTGCGGCTGCTCGTGGTCTGGGTCGGCCTCGAGCGCTGGCTCCCCGAGTCGCGCCTGGCCCGGGTGGTGGCGCTGTTCACCGCGGCGGTCCTGCCGGCCGCCGTCCAGCTCGACGGGATGGTCACCAACGAGCCGCTCAGCACGCTGTTCTGCGCGCTGGCCATCGTCGCCGCGCCCGCGGCCATCGAGGGGCTCCGCGCCGGGCGGGTGGCGCCGACGGCCTGGCTGGCGCTCTGGCTGGGCCTGGCGCTCATCACCAAGATCTCCGCCGTCGTCCTCGTCGTGTCGCTCCTCGTGGCGGTGGCCGTCGACGTGGCCCGCGGCCCCGAGCCCTGGGGGAGCGCCTGGCGCGCGCGCGCCAAGCCCCTGGCGGTCGGCGCCGCGCTGGTGGCGGCGCTGTCCGGGTGGTTCTTCGTCCGGAACCAGGTGCTCTACGGCCAGCCGGCCCCGACGGCCTACGACGCCATGCTGAAGCCCAATCAGGCGCCGTACGAGAAGATCCCCTACCTGCAGCGCCGGCCGCTCGGCTTCTTTCTCGGCTGGGCGCCGTCCGTCTTCGCCTCTCCGTACACGCCGTCCGGCTACGCGCCGGAGCCCCGCTTCTTTTCGGTGATGGTCGCCTCGACCTTCTCCGACTTCTACCTCTATGACTTCGCGGCGCGCGACGCCCGGACGCCGACCGTCGAGGTGAGGCGCCACCCGGTCCCCACGCTGGCGTTCACCCTCAGCCGCCTGTCGACGATCGGGGGGACGCTCCTGGCCGCGCTGGCGCTGGCGGCCTGGTTCGGGAGCTGGCGGGCCTTCCGCGGGCGGCCCCCCGACGCGCGCCTGTTCTTCCTCCCCCTCCCGCTCCTGGCCGTGCTCGGTCAGATGCACTTCTCGACCAAGTACCCCAACGACAACTTCGGCACCATCAAGGGCACCTACCTGCAGTTCGTGGCCCCCGTCCTGTTCGGCCTGACCGGCATCGCCGTGGCCTGGATGTGGCGCCGGACCTGGGCCCGCGTGGGGGCCATCGCCGCCGTCGCCGCGCTGGCGCTGGTGGCGCTCTACACCATCGACTGCCGCTGGCCGCGCGTCGGTCCGCGCGCCACCGGCCCGGCGCCCTTCTTCGAGAAA
>DASZVW010000962.1:0-3715 GCA_035546895.1 Polyangia bacterium | reverse complement strand
CATGGCCACCGCCGGGACCACCCGGATCCCGCGCGCGGCCAGCGCCTCGGCGACCGCCTCGACCTGGGCGGTGGTCTCCTCGAGGATGGGCGAGCGCCCGCCGATCTGCGCGTAGGCCTCGCGGGAGAACGCGGCGCGCCCGCGCGCGATCCGCCAGGCCACGAACTTCCGCAGCGGGCTCCAGCGGATCTGCAGCACCTCCGGATCGGCGAACAGCCGCTGCAAGAACGGCCGCACGTCGTCCAGCGAGCCGGGCCCGCCCAGGTTGAGCGCGATGAGGCCGAGCGGCGCCGCCGTGGGCGCGCCGGCCGGCGCCGCCGCCGCCATCAGGCGCTCCGGACGGCGTCCACCAGCGCCGCGACCGACTCGAGCGGGACGTCGGGGGTGATCCCGTGCCCGAGGTTGAAGACGTGCCCGCGCTTGCCGCCGCGCCGGACGACGTCGCGCGCGCGCCGGGCGATCTCCGCCGGCGGCCCCAGCAGCACCGCCGGGTCGAGGTTCCCCTGCACGGCGCGGGCGCCGCCCAGCCGGGCGCGCGCCTCGTCGAGCGGCAGCCGCCAGTCGACGCCGTAGACGTCGGCGCCCACGCGGGCCACCCGATCGAGGATCGCCGCCGCGCCGTTGGCGAAGTAGATGACCGGCACGCCGGCCTCGCGCAGCGACGCCACCAGCGCCGCGGTGGGCGGCAGCGCGAAGGTCTCGAAGTCCTCGGCCGACAGCACGCCGACCCACGAGTCGAAGAGCTGCACCGCCGCCGCGCCGGCGCGGATCTGCGCCAGCAGGTAGTCGCGCGTCGCCTCGGCGATGGTCCCCAGCAGGCGGCGGGCGTCGTCGGGGCGCTCGTAGAAGAGGCGCTTGGTCTCGCCGAAGCTCTTCGAGGTCTTCCCCTCGATCGCGTAGGTGGCGACGGTGAACGGCGCCCCCGCGAACCCGATGAGCGGCGTGCCGCCCAGCCCCTCGTTGGCGCGGGCGATGGTCTCCATCACGAACGGCGTGCGCGCCGCCGGATCGAAGGGCGCCACCCGCCCGAGGTCGGCGGCGGTCCGCACGGGGCGGGGGAGGCGCGGCCCCTCGTCGGTGAACTCGACCTCCAGGCCCATCGCCTCCAGCGGCACCAGGAGGTCGGAGAAGAGGATCGCGGCGTCGAACCCGAACCGCCGGATCGGCTGCAGCGTCACCTCGGCCGCCAGCTTGGGCGACTTGCAGAGCTCGAGGAAGCTGACGCCGGCGCGCACCTGCCGGTACTCGGGCAGGTAACGCCCGGCCTGGCGCATCAACCACAGCGGCGTCCGTTCGGTGGTCTCACCGCGACAGGCGCGCACGAACAAGGGGGCGGTCACGGGCGCTACTCTATCCGAAGCCCGGCGCCGATGCTGTCGGCCGCGGGTGACTACCTGGCCAGCCCCAGGCGCCACCAGATGGTCACGGCCAGGGGGCGAAGCTGCCGATCGCGCACACAGCCCGAGGAGCAGGGGGCCGGGCGGAGGCCCCAGCGGTGACAGAGGCCAGGGTGAGAGGAGGAGCGGCTCCTCACGTCCTGCGCCGGCCTCAAAGAACAGGCTCGACGCGGGTGATGCGTGGCCGTTCGCGGGTGGCGCGCGCCGGGTCGCCGGCCGCCGGACGATCACCTCGCTTCCGGGCAGGAGCATTCTCTCGACGACCCAACGACCACCTTCGGCAAGCAGGCCCTGGAGGCCGCGTGCGTCCAGATGAGCGCGCAGGCGGTCGTTCGACCATTCGTGCTTGCAGCCCAAGATCTCGTCGCCGAGCACGCGGGCCCCGCTCAGCGCAACGTGCGCCAGTTCCCCGAGCCATCGTCGATCAAGAAGTCGTTCCCCGCGGCCTCGCGTCGGATCACCCATTCACTTGGGCCCCCGCGGCCGAAGTGGTGTTCCATGAAGTCGAGGCCCACCCAGACGGCTGCCCGCCCGGTGACGGGCGAGATGACGAGGCCACACTCGCCGGGGACGATCCGGCCGCGGATCGCCGCCACGCCCTCGGGCGTCTCGCGGATTTTCGTGCAGACGGTGCGCCGTAGGCGGATCGGTGTCATCCACTGATCGCGGCCCATCTCCGCCAGCGCGAGGCCGAGAGGCAGCGCGACAAAGAAGACGAGCTCCAGCCGCCGCAGCGGCCCGCCCAAACTCAGGGCCGCGATGACCGCCACCCCGGTGACGGCCGCGATGACACGCACTGCGTGCGCCGAGACCCGCCCCGGCAGGGGTGACAAGACGCGGAAGTCGTCAGGAGACTTTCTAATTGACCAGAGCGTATCGACCTCGCCGGTGGTTCGCCGCCAGGACTAACGATAGCCCATATCGAGGCCGGTTCAGGTGGACGCCGGCGACTGGACCTCAGAACTGGCCGAGGAACGTCGCGATGGCGGCGGCGGCGAAGCTGGGGATGGTGTGCCCCTCGCCGTCGACCGGGCACCAGACGACCGGGTAGCCGCTGTCGCAGCCGTCGTAGGACAGGCAGGGGGAGGGGTCGACGGCGGTGCTGGTGGTGCCGCAGTGGTTGTCGGCCAGGAACTGATCGCGCGCCGTCTCGTCGCCCGAGATGTCGACGGTGGTGTCGGCGGTGCCGTGGGTGATCCAGGCGGCGACGTCGTGGCTCTTGCAGGTCGAGCCGCGCCCGAACTGGTAGAGCGCGCCCGACATGACGGCCACGGCGCGGAAGACGTCGGGCATCTGGCAGCCGATGGTGTCGGACATGATGCCGCCGTAGCTCATGCCGGTCGACATGATGCGGGTGGTGTCGACGCAGAGGTTCGACTCCAGCCAGGTCAGCATCGCGTTCAGGAAGGCGATGTCGCCGCCGTTGGTGTTGGGCCAGCCGGTGGTGGTGGCGTCGCCGGGCGTGCTCTCGAGCCCCTGGCCGGCCACGTAGATCGCCTCCGGCAGCTTGGGCTGCACGCCGTAGTAGCCGCCGGAGAAGCCGGTCCCCGCCAGCGTCGCCGCCGAGCCGCCCGCGTAGTGCCAGGCGAAGATCAGCCGGTACGGCTTCGTGGGGTCGTAGTCGCTGGGGACGCTCACGTAGAACTGCCGCGCCGCCGTGGCGCCGGTGCTGTCGGTGACGTCGATCGTCTGCGGGTTCGACGGTCCGAGCGCCGGCGGCGTGGCGCCGCAGCCGCTGGTCATCGCGCCGCTGCCGCCGGTGCCCGTGGCGCCGCCGGTGCCCGTCGCGCCGCCTGTGCCCGTGGCGCCGCCGGTCGAAGCCTTGCCCCCGGTGCCGGTGGCGCCGCCCGTCGCCGAGGCGCCGCCGGAGCCGCTCGTCCCTCCCGTCGATGGGGTGCCGCCCGTTCCCGACGACGAACTCCCGCCGTTGCCGCAGCCGCCAGCGGCGAAGGAGGCGAACCCGACGGCGACCAATGGAACGAGCACCTTCATTGCGCGCATGGGCTCCTCCTTGGGGAGACGGTCAGTTGGCCTTCTGGTACACGCGGACGTAGTCGACCTGGTAGGTGATGGGGAAGGTGGTGTTGCTGGGGTCGCCGCCGTTGGCGCCGATGGCCAGGTTGACCAGGATGTAGAACTTCTTGTTGTCGTAGGGGTTGGGGTTGGTCGAGTTGGCGGTCGAGACGGTGTAGGTGTTCACCTGCTTGTCGTCGAGGTAGAGGTTGATCGTCGTGGCGTTCCACTCCATCGCCCAGACGTGGAAGTCGTCGGCCCAGTTCGCGCCCAGCGAGGCGGGCGACTGGTTGGTGCTGTCCCAG
>DASZVW010000961.1:0-1623 GCA_035546895.1 Polyangia bacterium | reverse complement strand
GGCGGTGACCAGCTCGTAGAGCAGCGCGTGCTTCCCGGCCCGCGCCCGCAGGATCCGCCCCAGCCGCTGGACGTGCTCGCGCACCGAGGCGCTCCCCGACACCACCACCGCCACGTTGGCGTCCGGGATGTCGACCCCCTCGTTGAGCACCTTGGAGGTGACCACCGCGCCGTACCCGCCGTCCTCGGCGCCGCGGGCGAGGCCGGCCAGGATCTCGCTCCGCTCGCGCACCCGCGTCTCGTGGGTGATGATCGGGATCAGGAACCGGCGCGCCAGCGTGTAGGCGGTGGCGTTGTCCTGGGTGAACAGCAGCACCCGGTCCTCGCGGTGGCGGTCGAGCAGCAGGCCGACGTAGTCGAGCTTGGCCGGCGCCGCGAAGGCGATCTCCCGCTGGCGCCTGTACGCCTCCATCGCCCGCCGCCCGTCTTCGGAGCGCGAGGCGCGGATGATGAAGTCCGACCAGCCCGAGGGGCTCGACATCCGGATCCCGCTGCGGGCCAGGAAGTCGCGGTAGATCGCCCGCGCCTCGTCGTGCGCGCGGCGCTCCGCGGGCCCGAGCTCGACGGTGAGGCGCACCGTCTCGTACGGCGCCAGGTAGCCGCCCGAGAGGTCGACGATGTCCTTGCGGTAGACGATGGGGCCGCACAGCTCGTCGAGCTCGGCGTGGCGCCCGTCGGCCCGCTCGGGCGTGGCGGTCAGCCCCAGGCGGAACGGCGCCACCGCCGCCCGCGCCGCCAGCGCGTAGGCCGGCCCCGGCAGGTGGTGGCACTCGTCGAACACCAGCAGGCCGAACTTGTCCCCCAGGTGCTCCATGTGGAGGTACGCCGAGTCGTAGGTCGACACCGTGAGCGCCTCGACGCCGTAGTCGCCGCCGCCGATGACGCCGACCGGGACGCCGAAGGTCGCCCGCAGCACGTCGTACCACTGCCGCACCAGATCGAGCGTCGGCGCCAGCACCAGCGTGCTGCGCCGGCGATCGTCGATCGCCAGGCAGGCGACGTGCGTCTTGCCGGCCCCCGTCGGCAGCACCACCACGCCGCGCCCCTTGGCCGCGCGCCAGGCGGCGAGCGCCTCCTCCTGATACGGCCGCGGGGCCCGGTGGACCAGCGCCCCGCCCGCCAGCTCGGCGTAGCCGCGGGCGCGGTCGTCGACGGCGTGCCCGTCCTTCGCCAGCGCCCGCCGCAGCGCCGCGTAGCCGGCGGCCGGCGCGCGGAAGCAGGCGGTGCGCGGATCCCACAGGCAGCCGGGCGGCGCGGGCGCGCCGGCGGGGAGCCCGACGAGCTCGAGCGTGCCGCCGCGAAAGCTGAGCGAGAGGGGAGCGCCGGCCGTGGTGATGGAGGTGTTCTACCTCTATCCCTGGCCGAAGCGGCCGCGGAAGGCCCGCGCGGCGAGGTCGGCCGCCCCCTCGATCCCCAGCGTCCCGGCGTTGACCACCAGGTCGTAGTTGGTGGCCTCCGAGATGTCGGCGCCGTAGTGCTGCTTGTTGAAGGCGATCCGCTCGCCGTCGATGCGCAGGATCTTGGCGCGCGCCGCCCCCTCGTCGAGCCCGTCGCGGGCGGCGATGCGCGCCACCCGCGCCTCGAGCGGCGCGATCACCCGCACCCGCAGCGTCACCTGGGGGTC
>DASZVW010000960.1:0-5019 GCA_035546895.1 Polyangia bacterium | reverse complement strand
GCCCGTCGGCGAGCGGGAGCCGGACCACGAAGGCGGAGCCGCGGCCGAGGTCGGTCTCGATGGTGAGCTCGCCGCCGTTGGCCTCGGCGACGCGCTTGACGATCGAGAGGCCGAGCCCGGTCCCCGGCAGCCCCTGCGTGCGTTCGGCGCGGAAGAACGGCTCGACCGCCAGCGCGGCGTCCTCGCGGGACATGCCGACGCCGTTGTCGGCGACGCGGAGGTGGTAGCGGCCGTCGGCGGCCTGGCCGGAGATCTCCACCTCCGGCGCGGCGTCGGGGCGGTGGTACTTGACGGCGTTCTCCAGCAGGTTGGTCACCGCCTGCCGCAGGAGCCCCTCGCTGCAGGCGATCCGGGCGGAGGGGACGGCGACGCGCAGGGTGGCCTTCTCGGCGGCCATCCGCGCGCCCAGGTCCTCCTGCACCTGGGCCACCACCGCCGCCGGGTCGCAGCAGCCGCCGGCCTGCGCCTCCACGCGCGCCAGCGTCAGGAGGTCGTCGACCAGCGTCTCCATCCGCCGCAGGTTCCGGTGCAGCGCGCCGACCGGGGGCGTGCCCGGGGGGACCTTGGTCGCCAGCTGCTCGGCCGCCAGGCTGATGGCGGTCAGCGGGCCGCGGATGTCGTGGGCGACGCGGCCGGCGAAGGCGTCGAGCTCGCGGTTGCGGGCCTCGAGCGCGCGCCGCTCGGCCAGCGTCCGCGCCTCGCGCCGCGCGATCTCGCGCGAGACCCAGCGGCCGACCAGGCCGGTGCAGGCCAGGCCCGCGGCCGCCATCGCCAGCAGCGTCAGCATGAGCCGCACCCGGATCATCGAGAACCGCTCGAGCGTCGCGTTGGCCGCCTGATCGTTGATGGCGATGAGACGATCGAGGTCGCGCTCCACCACCTCGAACAGCCCCCGCACCGGCTGCATCTCGGCGCGGGCGTCCAGATCGCGGTCCAGCCGCGAGACGGCCAGCGCCCGCGCGATCGGCCCGTCGAGCGCCGCCAGGTCGGCGCGGGTGCGGGTCCAGGTGGCGCGCTCGTCGGGCAGCGTCGCCCAGGGGTCGTAAGCGCGGCTGGTGGCCGCGAGCCGAGCGTCGACGGCGGCGAGCTCGGCCTCGATCGCCGCCCGCTCGGCCGGCCGGGAGGCGAAGATGTGGTCGTCGACCAGGATGCGCCGCCGCTCGAGCGAGCTCCGGAGCTCGCCCACCAGCCGGACCGAGGCCAGCATGTTCTCGACGATGTGGCGGGCGTTGTCCTGCAGGGCCCGGACCTGGAACAGCGTCGAGGCGGTCCCCAGCACCAGGCCGGCGACCACCACCGCGAACGCCGCCATCACCAGCTGGCGGCTGGCCAGCGCGCCCCGCGCCCCCCGCCTGGTCCTTCTCCGTTGCGCCGGCGTCTCGGTCATCGCGCTTTCCGCCGACGCTCAATCTAGTGAGCGCGCGTCGTCCCTGGATGTGGCGCAGCTCCCGAAGCTGGCGGCGATCGCGCGCCGGGGTGTGACGGAGCGCGCGCGGAAAACCCCAGGAGACCTCCAGGAGGCCCCCCCGGGCCCCCTTACGCCCCACGGCTGAGCTGTGATACAAAGCGGCTGGCCCGGACTGCGCCGGGACCAGGTGGGGGACCCGTCGATGCCCGCATCCGAACTGGCAATCAAGGTGCCGCATTGGGTGAAGCGCAACCCGGTGGTCGCCGGCGTGGTGCGCCGCTCGCTGCAGCTGCGCACGCAGGAGGTGAAGAGCTTCATCTTCACCGCCACCACCGGGCGCAGCGGGACGATGACCCTGAGCGGCCTTTTCGCCACGCTCCCCGGGTGCGTGGCGCTCCACGAGCCGTATCCGATCATGAACGCCGAGGTGCTCGCCGCCGCGAACGAGGGGGACCTGGGGTTCGTCGACCGCTGCTACCGGCGGGTGAAGTCGATCAACATCCTGCGCGCGGCGGTCGGCCACCGGCACTACCTGGAGGCCAACCACCTGTTCGTGAAGACCTTCATCGGGCAGGCGTTCGCCGAGTTCGGCGCCCGGATGGCGGTGGTCCACCTGGTGCGGGCGCCGATCGAGGTGGCGATGTCGATCTACTGCCTGCGGCAGCTCCCCGGCACCGAGATGGGGAACACCTGGTGGCTCGACCACCGCGCCCCCACCAACGTCATCCGGATGGCCGACCGGCTGGAGACCGACCCCGAGCTCTCGCACCCGTTCTACAAGGGGCTCTGGTACTGGTACGAGCTGGAGGCGCGGTTCGCGGCCTGGCGGGCGCGCCTGCCGGGGCTCCGGGTGGTCCGCTTCGAGACCCCCTGGTTCAACGACGAGGCGCGGGTCCTGGCGCTGCTGGCCGAGCTGGAGGTCAGCTACGACCGGGCCCGGGTGCGGGCGTTCGTGGGGCGGCGCGAGCACACCAAGGCCGAGAAGAAGACGCTGCCGCTGCTGCAGAACGCCGAGGCGGAGCGGATGCACGACACCTTCCGGCGCGTGCTGGGCGAGCTCGGCCACCAGCCGCCGGTCCTGGCGGCCGTGTAATTCAGCCGTCGGTCAGCTTGAACCCGAACGAGGCGGCCAGCAGCAGCGCGGCCTCGGGCGGGATGGCGGTCCCCTTGACCTGGTTCGCCGCCGGGTCGAGCAGCAGTGCGCGGGCGCCGGCGAAGCTGGCCTTGCGCAGATCGCAGCGCTCGAAGCGGGCGCCGGTGAGCTGGCAGTCGGTGAAGCGCGCCTCGGCGAGATCGCAGTCGACGAAGCTCGCCTCCACCAGCGAGCAGCGGGAGAACGGCGTCTTGCGCGCCCGCAGCCCGATGAACGTGCAGTAGTCGAGGTTGCAGTCGGCGAACGCCAGGTCCGGGTAGGCGCCGAGGTCGCTCCAGTCGATCCCCATCATCTTGCAGCGCTCGAAGCGGACTCCGCGCAGCGCCAGGCCCGCGGGGAGGAGGCGCGTCAGGTCGCACCCCTCGAGCACGCAGTCCTCGAGCCGGGACTCCCGCCAGCGGCTCTGCGCGAGCTTCAGGTTGCGGAGCGTGCAGCCGCTCAGGACCTTGCCCCCCAGATCCGCCTCCGTCAGATCCAGCCCGGTGAACGTCGCCTCCTCGAACGACGCGCCCGCCAGGAGCTGGTCCGCGGTGAGCGCCGGCGTCGCCATCGGCGCAGTATCCTCCGGGAGGGGAAGTTGTTGCCAGGTCCGAAAACGGCCGGCAGCCGCCGCCCGAAACGGGCATGGTAAGGACGTGTCGCCGCTCGACCCAGACGTTTGCTACCGGGCGCTGCTGGCCCGGGACGCGCGCTTCGACGGGCTGTTCTTCGTCGCGGTGAAGACCACCGGGATCTACTGCCGGCCGATCTGCCGCGCGCGCACGCCGGGACGCGACCGCTGCCTGTTCTTCCGCACCGCCGCGCTGGCCGAGGCGGCCGGCTTCCGCTCCTGCTTCCGCTGCCGGCCCGAGCTGGCGCCCGGGGCGGCGCCGGTCGACGCGCTGTCGCGGGTGGTGGCGGCCGCGGCGCGCCGGATCGAGGAGGGGGCGGTCTCCGACGGGGGGACGCTCGACGCCCTGGCGCGCGAGCTCGGCGTCTCGGGGCGCCACCTGCGCCGCGCGATCCGGGCCGAGCTGGGGACCAGCCCGCTGGCGCTGGTGGAGACGCGGCGGATGGCGCTGGCCCGGCAGCTCATCGCCGACACCGCGCTGCCGATGACCGAGGTGGCGTTCGCCGCCGGCTTCCGCAGCGTGCGCCGCTTCAACGCCGCGGTGCGGGCGCGCTACGGGCGCCCCCCGTCGGCCATGCGGCGGGGCGGGCGCGACGGCGCGGGCGACGGCGGGACGCTGACGGTGACGCTCGGCTACCGGCCGCCGCTCGACTGGCCGGCGATGCTCGCCCACTTCGCCGGCCGGGCCATCCCGGGCGTCGAGCTGGTGCGCGAGGGGGTCTACTGGCGGACGGCCAGCGTGGGCGGGCGGCGCGGCTTCGTGGCGGTGGCGGTCCACCCCGAGCGGGCGGCGCTGCGGGCCACGGTCTCCACCTCGCTGGCGGGCGCGCTGCCGGCGGTGGTGGCGCGGCTGCGGCGCCTGTTCGATCTCGACGCCGAGCCGGCGGTGATCGCCGCGCACCTGGGGCGCGATCCGCAGCTCGCCGCGCACGTGCGCGCCCGCCCCGGGCTGCGCGTGGTCGGGACCTTCGATCCTTTCGAGGCGGCGGCGCGCGCGGTGCTCGGGCAGCAGGTGAGCCTCGGCGCGGCGCGGACGCTGGCGGGGCGGCTGGCCGCCCGGTTCGGCGCCCCCATCGCCACCCCCGTACCCGAGCTCGGGCGGCTGTTCCCGGCGGCCGAGACCGTCGGCCAGCGCCCGGTGGCCGAGCTGGCGGCGCTGGGGATGCCGTCGCGGCGGGCGGCCACGCTGCAGGCGCTGGCGCGGGCAATCGCGCGCGGCGCGCTCTGCTTCGACGGCGTCGCCGATCCGGCGCGGATCGTGGCGGAGCTCGCCGAGCTCCCCGGCGTCGGCCCCTGGACCGCCCACTACCTGGCGATGCGCGCGCTCGGCTGGCCGGACGCCTTCCCCGAGGGGGATCTCGGCCTGCGCAAGGCGCTGGGCGGGATCTCCGGCCCGCGGGCGCGGGCGGTCGCCGAGGCCTGGCGCCCCTGGCGGGCCTACGGCGCCACCCACTTGTGGGCCGCGCTCGGGACCGCGCGTGAGGCCGCGCGCGGACAGCGAACCCTGGAGGCAAATCAGCCAGGAGTGAGACGACGTTCTTCTCCATCACCCCCAGCCCCCTCGGCCCCTTGACCCTGGTGGGCGAGGGGGACGCGCTCACCGGGCTCTACTTCGACAGCGATCGACAGGGCGCTCTGGCCCGCGACGGCGCCGTCCGCGACGACCGCCGTCTGCGCGCGGCCGCCCGGCAGCTCGACGAGTACTTCGCGGGCCAGCGGCGGCGGTTCGAGCTGGCGCTGGCGCCGCGCGGGACGGCCTTCCGCGAGACGGTGTGGCGGGCGCTGCGGGAGATCCCCTACGGCGGGACGGCGACCTACGGCGAGATCGCGCGCGCGATCGGCAGGCCG
>DASZVW010000959.1:0-2010 GCA_035546895.1 Polyangia bacterium | reverse complement strand
CGCCCGCGCCGCCCGTCGCCGCGCCGCCCGCCGCCCCCGAGGCCGCGCCGCCGGTCGCCCCCGCGCCCGGGTATCCGTACGGGCCGCCGCCGGCGTACTACTACCGCCCGAACCGCTATCGTCCGCAGCCCTACTATTACGGCTATCCGGCGGCGCCGGTCGTCGAGTCGGCCGAGGGGTTCCACACCCACGACGGGTTCTACACGCGCATCCACCTGGGCATCGCCGCGACCAGCTTCTCGTCGACGCAGGCGGGGACCAAGACGACCTACGCGGGCGGCGGGTCGTCCGCGGGGATCGCCATCGGCGGCGTCGTCGCGCGCAACCTGATCCTCTACGGCGCGGCGTTCGGCACCAGCACCTCGGATCCCTCCAAGCAGGTGGCGGGCAACGACGTCGCCGGCGACCTCGGCAACATCGGCGTGGGCGCCATCGGCCCCGGGATCGCCTATTACTTCGAGCACCTCAACCTCTATTTGTCGGCGACCTTCGGTCTGGCGGGGTTCACCGCCGCCAACAACGCCGGTGAGCGCCTCAATTCCTCGGGCTCGGGGACGGCGTTCGAGCTGATGGTCGGCAAGGAGTGGTGGGTCTCGCGCGACTGGGGGCTCGGCATCGCGGGCGAGCTGTTCGGCGCCTCGGTCAAGGACAGGGAGACGCCGGGGCTGACCTGGTCGGCGGGGTCGGCGGCGATCCTCTTCTCCGCCACCTACAACTGACGCCCGGCCGCGCGCCGCGCTCGACGATGCTGGCCGGTCGCTTGCGGACGCCGCGCCCGCGCAGCCGCGCGCTGCCGGTGCGCCTCGCCCGGGCGCTCTGGACGCTGCCGACCAACCTGCTTGGCCACCTGGCGGGGCTCGTCGCCAGCGGGCGGCTGCCGCGGCGGGTGGGCGGACCGGCGGCGGTCGGCTGGCTCTACCCGATCCGGCCGGGGCGGGGGCTCGACTGGGTGGGGGCGGTGACCATCGGCCACGCCATCCTCTACAGCCGCGGCCTGCTGGACGGCCCGACGGCGGCCGCGCGTCTCACCCTGGCGCACGAGCTGGCCCACACGCGCCAGCACGATCGGCTGGGGCCGCTCTACCTGCCGCTGCACATTTTGTCGCAGGCGGCGAGCGCGCTCCTCACGCGCGGCAGGCCGATCGCGGTCAGCCGCGTGCACGACCTCAACCTGCTCGAGCAGACCTTCATCACCGTCCCCGCCAGCGCGCCGCGCGCGCCCGGCGCCTCGGACGAGGAGGTCGCCCGGCTGCTGGCGGCGTTCGGCGTTTAGCGTGCTTTCCCCTTGAAGTGACCGAGGCTTGTTGCTGGGCTGAGACGCAACAACCAGAAACGATTGAATCCCCTCGATCACGGGCGGAAGTTCCCGGCTCTCGCGATCGAGCAGCGTCGCAAACTGTTTGGACGGATAGTAGGATGATAGGGGTATTCTGCGCTGCTTATGAGGCGAGCCTGTTCCAGGACGTCTGTTCATTTCACGGCGCTGCTCGTCACGGCGCTGGTTGCTGGCCTGGTCCTCGGGGGTTGCGGCGGCGGATCGGGCGGGGGAGGGAGCGCGGGAAGCGGCATGTCGGGGCGCCCGAGTACTGCGGACGGAAGCGGAGCCGGCGGTGCGGGGGGAACGGTTGGCGCGGCGGGAAATCGCGGAGCAGCAGGGCAGGGCGTGAGCTCGGGCGCTGCGGGGACCGGCGGGATGGCGGGCGGGGGTGGATCGAACGGCGCGGCGGGCGCGGGAACGGCGGGCGCGGCCGGGAACGGGACAGCGGGCGCGGTCGGCGCGGCGGGAACGACCGGGGCGGCTGGTAGCGTGGACGCCGGGGGAGCGGCCGGCGCCACAGACTCCTGCCCGGCCGGGGAGTCGATCTGTCCGAGCGTAGACGGCACAGGAGGGGTCTGCTCGGACCACTCGGCTGACGAGGACAACTGCGGCCAGTGCGGGAACCGGTGCCAGCCGGCGCAGGTGTGCCTGGCCGGCATCTGTCAGTAGCCGCGCCGGTGGTGAGGGCGCCG
>DASZVW010000958.1:0-6676 GCA_035546895.1 Polyangia bacterium | reverse complement strand
GCCGCGGCGGACGCGCTGGCCGCCTCGTCACGAACGGTGATGATGTTCGAGCACGACTTGCAGCGGACCTTGAGGATCTTCCCGCGGACCTTTTCGTCCGCGATTGAATACTTGGTCTGGCAGCGATCGCAGACGAATTTCATGCAGTTAGAGCTTCCCGCAAGCGCGGTCGAGGCGGCTCGGACAGTCGCGCGAAACTATCATCGAAGCGTCAGGATTACCATCACACCGATGGCCAAAACGACCACCGCCGCGAGGGCGATCCAGCTTCCCCGAGACCGGCCCGCCGGCCGGTCGTCGCGCTCGCTGGCCATCTCGGCGGTGGGCGCCACCCGCGCGCCGGGATGGGCCACGATCGGCGTGGTGCGCACCGCGGGCGCGGCCCCCCCCGGCGTGGACGGCCGCCGCTCCGGCTCGACGGCCGGCACGATCCGCATGCTGAGCGGCGCCCGGCGGTCGAGGTCGAGCGCCTCCGACTCCTCGGCCGTCCCCCCCTCGCCCACCGCCCCGCCCGCGTCCGCGAACAGCTCCCCGAGGTAGAGCGCCACCCGCCGGTTCCCGCTGCGCAGGCCGCTCTCGCTCAGGAACTCCTCCAGGTCGTCGTGCATCGCCTGCGCCGACTGATAGCGATCCTGGGGGCGCTTCTCCAGCGCGCGCATGACGATGAGCTCGAGCGCCGCGGGATAGTCGCGCCGGATCGCGGTCGGGGGCGAGACCCGCTCGGCGACGATCCGCTTCATGACCACGTCGGCGTTGCCGCGGTAGAGCCGCTGGCAGAGCGTCAGCTCGTACAAGATGATCCCCAGCGCGAAGATGTCGGAGCGCGGATCGACCGCCTCGCCGCGCACCTGCTCGGGCGACATGTACGAGGCCTTGCCGGGGAGGATCCCGGTCTCCTCGCGCAGCTCGTCCTGCGCGCGGGCGATCCCGAAGTCGACGATCTCGGTCTGCCCTTCGTAGCTGACCAGGATGTTGGTGGGAGACACGTCGCGGTGGACGATGCGGACGATCCGCCCGTCGGCCTCGGTCCGCTCGTGCGCGTAGGCCAGCCCGGCGGCGGTCTGGCGCACGACGTGGACGGCGTGCTCCAGCGGCAGGTAGCGATCGATCTCCAGCCCGCGCTTGACGATGTCGGCGATGGTCTCGCCGTGGATGTACTCCATGGCGATGTACTTGAGGCCCGCCTCGTCGGCGACGTCGTAGACGTGGACGATCGCCGGGTGATTGAGCTTGGCGGCCAGCCGCGCCTCGTCGAGGAACATCTGCACCACGCGCGGGTTCTTGGCGTAGCGCGGCTGCAGGATCTTGAGCACCACCTGCTTCTCGAACCCGCCCACCGACTCCTGCCGGGCGATGTAGAGCTCGGCCATCCCGCCGGAGGCCAGGTGGCTGAGCACGGTGTACCGCCCGACCTGTCGGCCGACCAGATCGCCGGGGGGTGCCATCTGGCGCCGAATCCTAACCAATAAACCGTCGCCCGGGCGTTTGATTTTGCCCCGGCGCGCAGTTAGGAATGACCCGGCCGTGCACCTCGTGTTGCCTCGCGACGCCTCGCTCGACGGGCACCTCGTCGACGGGGCGATCGGCTACCTGACCCTCACCACGGGGATCGCCTTCGCGCTGGCGCTCGCCTTCCTGCTGGGCGCGCTGGTCTTCCACCGGGCGCGGGCCGGGCGGACCTGGGCGCAGCACACGCACGGCAGCCGGACCCGCGATCGGGTGCTGATGTTCAGCGTCGCGCTGCTGATGTTCGTGGCCATCGACGTGACGCTGGCCCTGCGGGCGGCGCGCGACCTCGAGGGGCGGTTCTGGCGCTACCCGGACCACGACCCGGCCGCGGTGCGCGTGGAGGTGACCGCCCGGCAGTGGGCCTGGACCTTCCGCACCGCCGGCCCCGACGGCCGGTTCGGGACCCCCGACGACGTGGTCACCCTGAACGAGCTGGACGTCCCGGTGGGGCGGCCGATCTACCTCAAGCTGCGGGCGCGCGACGTGGTCCATTCGCTCTACCTGCCGAGCTTCCGCACCAAGATCGACGCCATCCCCGGGATGACGACCCGCGCCTGGTTCCAGGCCACCGAGGCGGGGCGCACCGAGATCGGCTGCGCCCAGCACTGCGGCGTCAACCACTACAAGATGCGCGGCGTCCTGGTGGCCCGCGCCGAGGGCGACTACCGCGACTGGCTGGCGCGCGCCGAGACCGACGCCCGCCTCCGCTACGATCCGGCGGTGGCGTCCGCGGCCGACGGCTGGGACTGGGAGCGCGGCCAGTGAGCGACGGCGCGGCGGCGGTCGAGGCCGACGAGGAGCTCCCGGCGGCGCCCGCGGGGTTCTGGCGCCGGTACGTCTTCTCGCTCGATCACAAGGTGATCGGGCGGCAGTTCCTGTTCCTGGGGCTGGGGTTCCTGGCGGTGGGCGGGCTGATGGCGATGCTGATCCGCTGGCAGCTCGCGCGGCCGGGCGCGCCGGTGCCGGTGGTCGGCAAGCTGCTGTTCGGCGCCTCGGGCGGCGTGATCTCGCCGGTGGCCTACACGGCGCTCTTCACCATGCACGGCACGATCATGATCTTCTTCGCGGTGACGCCGATCCTGATCGGCGGCTTCGGCAACTTCTGCCTGCCGCTCATGATCGGCGCCCGCGACATGGCCTTCCCGCGCCTCAACCTGGCGTCGTTCTGGACCATGTTCGCGGCCACCGCGGTCCTGACCGCCTCGTTCTTCGTGCCGCTCGGCCCGCCCGAGGCCGGCTGGACCGCCTACGCCACGCTGTCGACGGCTATCGGCGCGCCCGGGCCCGGGCAGACGCTGTGGGTGGTGGCCATCTACCTCAACGGCGCCGCCTCGGTGATGGGGGCGGTCAACTACATCACCACCGTGCTGCGGCTGCGCGCGCCGGGGATGACCTACACCCGGATGCCGCTCACCGTGTGGGGGTTCTTCCTCACCTCGATCCTGAACGCGCTGTTCGTCCCCGTGCTGGCGGCGGCGATGGTGCTGCTGTTCTTCGACCGCGTGCTGGGGACGCAATTCTTCATCGCCGGGACCACGCCGGGCGCGGGCGGGGACCCCATCCTCTACCAGCACCTCTTCTGGCTGTTCGGCCACCCCGAGGTCTACATCCTGATCCTGCCGGCCTGGGGGATCGTGGGCGACCTGCTGTCGTTCTTCGCGCGCAAGCCGGTGTTCGGCTACCGGGTGACGGTCGGCGCGCTGTGCGGGGTGGTGGTGCTGTCGACGGTGGTCTACGGCCACCACATGTTCACCACCGGCATGAGCCCGCTGCTCGGCGAGAGCTTCATGCTGCTGACCATGATCATCTCGGTGCCGACCTCGCTCATCGTGCTCTCCTGGCTGGGGACGCTCTGGCGGGGCGCCATCCGTTTTCAGACGCCGATGCTGTTCAGCCTGGGGCTGGTCTTCACCTTCGGCGTCGGCGGGCTGACCGGGCTCTATCTGGCCGACATCACCGCCGACATGTACCTGCACGACACCTACTTCGTGGTCGGCCACTTCCACCTCATCATGGCGGCGGCGCTCTTGATGTCGCTGTTCGCGGCCACCTACTTCTGGTTCCCCAAGATGTTCGGGCGGCTGATGAACGAGACGCTCGGCAAGCTGCACTTCTGGCTGACGTTCCTGCCGCTCAACCTGGTCTTCTTCGGGATGCTGGCGATCGGGGTCCAGGGGATGCAGCGGCGGCTCTACGACCCGTCGGTGTACGACTTCCTGAAGCCGCTCCTGCCGCTCAACCGCGCCATCTCGCACGCGGCCTACCTGCTGGGGGCCGCGCAGCTCATCTTCGTGGCCAACTTCTTCTGGAGCCTGGCGCGGGGGGCGCGGGCGTCGGCCAACCCGTGGGCGGTGGGGACGCTCGAGTGGTCGGTCCCCTCGCCGCCGCCGCACCACAACTTCGAGCGGATCCCGATCGTGGTGCGGGGGCCGCACGAGCTCGGCCACCCGGCGGCGCGGCCGCTGGGGCGCGACTGGCTGTCGCAGACCGAGCTGGTCGCCGAGGAGACGCCCGTCGCGCCGGTCGCGCCGCCCTCGCCCGGCCCGGAGACGGCATGACGGCCGCGCCGCTCGCCGCCGACCGCCGGCGCGAGGTCGACGCCCAGGTCGGCCTGGTGGTCTTCCTCGGCGCGACCGCGATGCTGTTCGCGGCGCTGCTGCTGGCCTACGCCATCGTCCGCGCCCGTGCCCCGGTCTGGCCGCCGGCGGGGACGCCCCCCTTCCCGCGCGCCGCCGCGGCGGCCAACACGCTGGCGCTGGTGGCGGCCAGCCTGGCCTTGCGGCGCGGGTGGACGCGGGCGGCGTTCGGGCTGGGGGCGGTCTTCCTGGCGGCGCAGGCGGCGCTCTGGCACCGGCTGGTGGCGGCGCACCTCGGGCCGGCGGCGGGCGCGCTGGGCGAGGTCTTCTTCGCGCTCTCGGCGCTGCACGCCGCGCACGTGCTGGCCGGCCTGGTGGCGCTCGCCTGGGCGGGGCGCCGCCGGCGGCGCCTGCTGACGCTCTACTGGGACTTCGTCCTCGGGGTCTGGATCGTCGTCTACGCGGCGGTGTGCCTGCTGTGAGAGCCGCGGCGCCCCTCCTGCTGCTCGTCTCGGCCGCGGCCTGCACGCGCCCGGTCGTGCTCCCCGGCGCGCCGCCGCCGTTCACGGCGCCGGTCACGCTGGGCGGGCGGGTGGTGGCGCCGGCGGCGCTCGAGCGCGGGCGCGCCACCTTCACCCACTTCTGCCGCCCCTGCCACGGCGACGCCGGGGACGGCCACGGGACCGCCGCCGCCGGCCTGTCGCCGCCGCCGCGCGACCTGCGCCTCGGCGTCTACAAGTTCGCCGCCGTCTCCGCCGGCCAGCTCCCCAACGACGCCGACTTCGTCCGCACCATCCGCCAGGGCTTGCACGGCACCGCCATGCTCGCCTGGCAGGTCCCCGACGCCGAGCTCGACGACCTCATCCAGTACGTGAAGGCCTTCGCGCCAAGATGGCGTAACGAAAGCCCCGGCGACCCGATCGCCGCCTCCCCCGATCCCTGGGTGGGGCGCGAGGCCGACGCCGACGCCCGCGGCGAGCGGGTCTACCACGGCCTGGCCCAGTGCGCGGTCGCCTGCCACCCGGCCTACGCCACCCGCGCCGAGATCTACGCCTTCACCAAGGAGCTGACCGGCAACGAGCTGCGCGAGCTCCGCGCCGACCTCTACCAGCCGGTCCCCAAGGACAGCGACTACGGCGTGAAGATCCTGCCGCCCGACTTCACCTTCAACGAGCTGCGCGGCGGCGACCGGCTAGCCGACATCTACCGGGCCGTCGCCTGCGGCATCGGCGGCACCGCCATGCCGACCTGGAAGAACGTGCTCCCGGAGGCCGATCTGTGGGCGATGGCCCACTACGTGGCGTCGCTGGCCGCCCTCCGCGACACGCCGGGCGCCCAGGCGCTGGCCGAGCGGCTGCGCGATCAGCCCCCCTGGACGCCGCCGCCCCCGCCCGACGCCGGGTCCGACGCCGCCCCCTGACGGGCCAGCTTGCGGATGGCGATCGCCACCGCGAAGAAGACCGCTGGCGGCACCAACAAGAACAGGCCGACCAGCCGCAGCGCCGCCCCCAGCGTCGAGGTCTGGCCGAGGCAGTTCGGGCAGAGCGCCCAGGCGGCGCGCGGCGCCAGCGCGGCGACGAGCCCCGCGCCGGCGAAGCGCGGCCACCGGCGCCTCATCGCACCCGCGCCTGGAAGGCGGCCTCCAGCATCAGGACCGCGGCGAACGCCCCCGCCATCAGCAGCGCGGCCACCGCCAGCCGGGGCGCGCCGCGCCGGCGGAGATCGGCGCGCAGGCAGACCAGCAGCACCAGCGCCGCCTTCGCCAGCAGGAGGCCCGAGAGCGCGGTCGCCGCCGCCGCGCCCGCCAGGCCCGAGGTGGCGACCTTCAGCTCGGCGCCGGTCAGCGCGGCCAGCGCCAGGAAGGTCGCCGCCGTCCCGCCGGCGCGGCCGCCGGGCCGCTCGCGCTCCGTCGCCGCCGCCGTCATCGCGCCGGCATCAGGTAGAGGAAGGTGAAGATCGGCATCCAGGCCAGGTCGACGAACTGCCAGTAGAGCGCCGCCACCTCCAGCGCGCGCGCCCGCGCGCCGCCGAGCGCCAGGGCCAGCAGGCAGATCACGCCGGCCAGGACGTGCAGCCCGTGGTAGCCGGTCAGCGCGTAGAAGGTGCCGGCGAAGAGATCGCCGCCGCGCAGGCGGACCGCCTCGGCGGCCAGGCGGCGGTACTCGACGGCCTCGCCGCCCAGGAACCCCAGGCCGAGAGCGATGGTCGCCGCCAGCCAGGCGCGGCGCCCGCCCGGCGACGCCGCCCGCGCCGCCTGGTCGACGGTGAACGCCGAGGCGAGCAGCGCGAAGGTCATCGCCGCCGCCAGCGCCAGCGAGAGGTGGGCGCGCGGCGCGGGCCAGGCGGCGGCCCGCACGCGCAGGACGCCGTAGGCGACGAACAGGCCGCCGAACCCCATGGCGTCGGTGGCCAGGAACGCCCACATCCCCGCCACGCCGACCCGCGACGGCGCGTGGACCCGAGCCCCGGCGGCGGCTTTCAGGGAGGCCTCGCTCATCGCCCGCCGATCGATAGCACGATCCCCCCTGACGGGCATCGCCGGCGCCCATCGGATCTCGGCTCAGCGGCCGCCGGTCAGCGCCGCGATCACC
>DASZVW010000957.1:0-3385 GCA_035546895.1 Polyangia bacterium | reverse complement strand
TTACCACGGCCGGCCGGCGAGGAGCGCCCCGCGCGCGCTACCCCTGCCGCCCCTGCGCCCGCTCCAGCGCCGCCGCCAGATCGATCCCCGGCGCCGCGCGCAGCCCGGCCCACAGATCGCCCACCTCGCGCAGGCGGGCGGGGAGCGTCTCGATGGTGAAGGCGCGCGGGTCGAGCCGGTCGTCGAGCTCGCGCCAGGCGAGCGGCGTCGAGGCGCCCGCGTAGGCGCTGGCGCGCGCGCTGTAGGCGCAGGCCAGCGTCTTGCCCGTGATGTTCTGCAGGCAGTCGATGTAGACCGTCTTGGGATCGCGCTTGCTCACCGTCCGCTCGACGGTGGCGGCCTCCGGGTGCTTGTGGACCACGAAGGAGGCGACGATCTGGCAAAACAGCATCCCCGACTCGTACGAGGTGCCGGGGGGGAGCGGCAGGAAGACGTGCAGCCCGCGCGACCCCGAGGTCTTGAGCCAGCCGGGGACGCCCAGCGCCTCCAGCTCGTCGCGCACCCAACGGGCGACGTCGCGCACGCGCGGGAAGGTCGCCTCGCCCATGGGGTCGAGATCGATGGCCGCCGCGTCCATCTCGTGCGGCGACTGCACCCGCGAGAACCAGGGGTCCTGCGAGATGACCGCCAGCTGCACCATGTGCAGCAGCGTGGCCAGGTCGCCGCCCACCAGGCGCGCCGGCACGTCGTCGCCGATGTCGACCCGCTCGCTGCGCACGCCGCGCGGCACCGGATCGGGCGCGCGCTGCTGGTAGAAGGTGTTGCCGGCGATCCCGTCGGGGAAGCGCTTCATGACCAGCGGCCGGTCGCGCACCACCGGCAAGAGGTATGGCGAGACCGCCAGGTAGTAGCGAAACAGATCGGCCTTGGTGAGCCCCAGCTCGGGCCAGAGCGGCTTGCGCAGGTTGCCGAGATCGAGCACCGCGCCCGGGACCTCGAGCCTGCCGCTGCCGCGCGCCGCCAGCGCCTCGAAGGCGGCGGCGATCTTCGCCAACTCGGGGCCGCCGGGGTCGGGCGCGCCGGGCGACGACGCCGGGGCGGGCGGCGGCGCCACCTCGACGTTGAGCGACGCCGGGACCAGGTCATCGCGCAGCCCGAGGTAGACCGGCTGCCGCAGGTAACCCTCCGAGGTCCACTCGGCGAACTGCACCTCGGCGACCAGCTCGGGGCGGACCCAGTGCGGCCTCTCGTTGGCCGGCAGGGGTCCGTCGAACGGCGACGCCGCCACCTTCCGCGCGGCCAGCAGGCGGCTCACGTGCGCCAGCTCCTTCTCGGTGAAGCCGCCGCCGACGTGGCCGGCGTAGCGGAGCTTGCCGCCCGCGGTGGGCAAGCCGACCAGCAGCGCGCCGAAGTGCGTGCGCGCGCCCCGCGCCTCGGTGTAGCCGCCGATCACCAGCTCCTGCCGCTTGACCAGCTTCAGCTTCCGCCAGTCGAGCGTCCGCCGCCCCGGCTTGTAGGTCGAGCGGGCGTCCTTGGCGACGATCCCCTCCCAGCCGCGCGCGCGCGCCTCGTCCATCAGCGCGGTGCCGTCGCCGCGCACCTGGCGCGCCATCCGCAGCGTGCCGTCGAGGGCGCCGGCCAGCGCCGCCTCCAGCCGTTCGCGCCGCGCCGCCAGCGGCAGCCCGCACAGCTCGTCGCCGCCGTCGCGCAGCAGGTCGAAGGCGACGAAGGCCACCGGCCGCTCGTCGCGCAGGCGCGCCACCTGCTTGGGGGCGGTCTGGTGGATCCGCTCCTGCAGCCGCTCGAACCCAACCGGGTCGCCGGCCTCGTCGAGGGCCACGATCTCGCCGTCGAGCAGCGCCGGCGCGCGGTGCCGCTTCCCCCAGCGCGCCAGCGCCTCGACCACTTCGGGGAACTGGCGGCTCTTGTCGTTCCCGCGCCGCGAGGCGATGGCGACCTCCACCGACCGCGCGCCCGGCGTCACCGAGACCAGCGCCCGGATCCCGTCGTACTTCGGCTCGTAGACCAGGTTCGGGTCGGCGAGCGGCGCGTCCGCCAGGGTCGCCAGCATCGGCTCCATGCGCCCTCGATTCTAAGTCGTCTGTCGGTCGTCCGGAGGCCGCCGCGGCTCACGGCTGGGGGACGTTCTGGAGCTCCACCGGCTCGCCCCGCTTGATCCCGAGCCGGGCCGACAGGCCGCCGCCGATCTCCAGCACGTACTGCGAAGGCGCGCCCACCATCCGCTCGCTCTCCGTCTCGGGCGCCGCGTCTTCGACGATGCCCACGATCTTCCGGTCCTGGCCGATGAAGATCATGTCCAGCGGGATGAGCGTGTTCTTCATCCAGAACCGCTGGACCGAGGGCTCGTCGAACACGAAGATCATCCCCGCGTCGGTGGCCAGCTCGGAGCGGTACATGAGGCCGCGGGCATGCTCCTCGGGCGTCACCGCCACCTCGACCCGGAACACCACCTTGCGGCCGCCAGTGTCGATGCTGACGCTGGCCGGCGAGACCGGCGCCGAGGTGGCCGTCGCCTTCTGGCCGCCGCTCTTGCACGCCGGCAGCGCACCGAGGGCGATCGCCAGCAGCGCCGCCGGCCAGGGGAGCTTGCGAAGGATCCCGCGCATGACGCCGCCACGGTATCATCGAACCGTGCAGGCCGGCGCCCTCCCGCTCGCCGATTGGCGGGTGCTCGTCACGCGGCCGGCGGACCAGGCGGGCCCGCTGCTGGCCGCGCTGCGCGCCGCCGGCGCCACCCCCCTCGCGTACCCGACGGTCGAGGTGGTCGCCCCGCCGGACTGGGGCCCCTTCGACCGCGCCTTCGCGGCGGCCGAGCCGGGCGCCTGGGTGGTCTTCACCAGCCCCTCGGCCGTGCGGCTGGCGGCCGCGCGGCTGGTGACAACCGGGCGAGCGGCCGTGCTCGGCGCCGCCCGGATCGCCGCCGTGGGCCCCGGCACCGCGCGCGCGCTCGGCGCCCTGGGGCTCCGCGCCGCGCTGGTCCCGCCCGGCGACCGGCAGCGCCAGGAGGGGCTGGTCGACGGGCTGCTCGAGGCGCTGGGCGGCCTGCCAGGGGCGCGGGTCCTCTTCCCGCGGGCGCTCGACGGGCGCGAGCTCCTCCGCGACGCGCTGGCGGAGCGGGGGATCGCGGTCGAGGTCCTTCCGGTCTCCCGCACCGTGGCCGTCGAGCCGCTGCCGCCGCTGCCGGCGTTCGACGCCGCGGTGTTCGCCAGCCCCTCGGCGCTGCGGGCGTTCGTCGCCCGCTGGACGCCCGCCGCGCTCGCCCGGGCCACCGTGGCGGTCATCGGCCCGACCACCGCCGCCGAGGCGTCGGCCCGCGGCGTCGCCGTCGGGGCCGTCGCCGACAGCCCCACCCCCGAGGCCCTGGTGGCGGCGCTGGCGCGCGCGCGCGGCTCGGCTCAGCGGTCGGGCGGCTGAACGGGCGCCG
>DASZVW010000956.1:0-1639 GCA_035546895.1 Polyangia bacterium | reverse complement strand
AACGTCCAGACCCACGTACATCGTCTTCGGCGTACTCTTCATGTGACCGGCTCCTCGCTTGCGGCTCTGGCCGCGGCTTTGCCGAAGCTAACCCGCGTTGACGAGCGAGCGAGCCGGTCGCTCCATATGGTCTGATGGCCTCGGTGTTTTTCCGGGGGCCGAGGTCATCGCCGCGGTGGTTTGCACGCTACCGCGACGCTGCGGGCGTCTGGCGATCTCGCCGGGTTCGTGTGCAATCCCGACGAGACGCCGAGAAGATCGCCTCGACGCTGGAGGCCCAAGCCGAGCGGCGCCGCTACGGCCTCGAGCTGCCCGAGTCGGCGACGTTGAACGTCGGCGAGCTCATGAAGCGGTGGGAGAACAGCCTCATCAACCGGAGCGCCTACGACGACCGCAGCCGCCTCCGGCTGCACGTCCTCCCGCGCTTCGGGTCGATGCGCCTGGCCGACCTGACGCTGCCCGTCCTGATGACGTGGCTGGACGACCTCCGGCTCGCCGGCAAGCTCGAGCCGGGCACGCAGCGCCACCTGCTCAACATTGTCTCCCGGTTCTTCGGCTGGGCGATCGAGCGCGGGCACGCGACGATCAACCCCGTCCGCCAGATCCCCACCGGCCGGCGGCCTCATCACGCGCCCAAGCGCGATGTCCCGTGGCTGGCGGACGACGGCCAGGTCCGGGCCGTCATGGGAGCGCTGCCGGCGCCGTTCGACCTGATGTTCTACGTGGGCAACCGCGCCGGGATGCGCCTCGGGGAGATTTGCGGCCTCCGCCTCTCGGACGTGGCCGATCTCGCAGCTGGCGCCTTCCGCGTTCGCTACAGCTACGCCGGGCCGCTGAAGGAGGACAAGACGGGCGGCGGCAAGGTGAAGTGGACGCCCGCGCCCGTCGACGCCGTCGAGGTCCTCGGGCCATGGATCGCTCGCCGGCGCGCCGAGGGGGCGACGGGCGAGGCCTTCCTGTTCGTCCGCGAGCACGGGCGGCACTTCCGGAAGGAGCACGTCGAATACCGCTGGGAGCTCGCCGCCGAGGCTCTGGGGCTCTCGCTGACCTGGTACCAGGCGACCCGGCACTCGTTCGCGTCGCGGAACCTGTCGCGCGGCGTGCCCCTGGATGAGGTTGCCGCCGCGCTGGGGCACTCGACGCCGGCGGTGACCGCCCGGCACTACGCCCACTTCGTGAGGAAGCGCTTCAGCCCCCTCATGACCGGCGGGATCGGGGTCGATTCCGGGCCACCGGTGATACCGATCCGGGCGAAGCCCACGGAGGACGCGGCGATCCTCCGGCGCACTGAGACGGAGGACGAACATGCAGCGTGATCAGGAACTACGTGGACCCTTCGCGGCGGCGGCGGAGCGCCTCTCGCGGAATGAATCGTCCTTCGGGCCCACGATACAGGCTCTGCTCCCGCGCGCACAGGACAGGTCCGAGCAGCGCACGCCTGTCGATCTGTTGGGCGACCTCTCTCCGGAAGAGCTTTCGATCGAGCTCCTCAGCTACATCAGACCATATGGAGCGACCGGCTCGCTCGCTCGTCAACGCGGGTTAGCTTCGGCAAAGCCGCGGCCAGAGCCGCAAGCGAGGAGCCGGTCACATGAAGAGTACGCCGAAGACGATGTACGTGGGTCTGGACGTTCACAAG
>DASZVW010000955.1:0-3026 GCA_035546895.1 Polyangia bacterium | reverse complement strand
GAGCCCCAGCGGCGTCACCGAGGCGAACCCGTCGCGCACGGCGCTGAGGTCCGACCCCGGCGCGTCGGTGGCGTTCTCCTCGGGCCCGCCGATCCAGTAGTAGGCCCGGCCGCGCAGGTCCTTGCGGACCTCGACTTGGTCCCGATAGACGCGCCGGCCGAGGAAGGTCACCCGGTAGCCGGCGATCGGCCCCGGCGGCATGTTCACGCTGAGGAGCGAGGCGTCCGGGAGCGCGGCGCCGCCCCGGCGGACGATCTCGGCGGCCAGCGCGGCGCCGAACTCGGCCGCGTGCGAGAAGTCCTGCGGCCGCCGCCGCTCGAGCGAGAGCGCCAGCGCCGGCACCCCGCGCAGCGCCCCCTCGACCGCCCCGGCCACCGTCCCCGAGTAGAAGACGTCCGAGCCGAGGTTGTAGCCGTTGTTGATCCCCGAGACCACCAGCGCCGGCCGGCGCGGCACCAGGTGCATGAGCGCCAGGTAGACGCAGTCGACCGGCATGCCGTCGATCGAGAAGACGTTCGGCTCCATCTCCTCGACCCGCAGCGGGTGGTCGAGCGAGATCGAGTGCGAGGCCGCGCTCCGCTCGCGATCCGGCGCCGCCACCATCACCTCCCCCACCTCCCCCAGCGCCTCCCGCGCCGCCGCGATCCCCGGCGCCCGCACGCCGTCGTCGTTGGTCAGCAGGATCAGCGGCCGCGCAGCTTCGGTCATCCGGGCGGGGCGGAGACTAGTGCGACGCCTTGCCGGCGTCCAGAGCCTGCCGCCGTCGCTTCCGGCGGTGCAGTTGACCGCTGATCTCCACGACGATCCCGACGATAAGGGACATCGCGCCGATCATGAGCAGATGGAAATGTGAGGCAGTCATTGGTTACGGCTCCTCGGCCCAGGCCTCGCACCGATGGCCGATGGTGAAAGTTAAGATCGAAATCCCGGCGGCGACAAGGAACCATTCCTCCATCGAGGCCGTCGCCCCTTCCCGACGCACGCGCCGATATCGGACCGTCTTGCCGGACGGGTGCTCGCCCCGAGAGGTCGGATCTTTAGTCGGGGCGACTGGATTTGAACCAGCGACCCCCTGTCCCCCAGACAGGTGCGCTAACCAGGCTGCGCCACGCCCCGCGACTTTGATTCAGTTTTAGTCTTCTTGCGCGCAGATACGTATCAGATCTTGAAGCCCTTGCTTGATCTTTCGTAGGGCCTCCGGCGCGATTGCCGGCTCGGCGGCCGGCTGGGGCGGGACGGGGCCCTCGTCGTGGCCCTGGTCGCGCAGGCGGGTGCGGGCCCCCTCGATGGTGTAGCGCTTGTCGTAGAGGAGGTGGCGGATCTTGAGCAGGAGCTCGACGTCGCGGCGCTTGTAGAGGCGCTGCTGCGAGCGGGTCTTCTGCAGGCGCAGCGACTTGAACTCGGTCTCCCAGTAGCGGAGCACGTACGGCTTCACGCCCACCAGGCGCGCCACCTCGCCGATCTTGAAGTAGGGCTTGTCCGGGATCCCCGAGCCGTCGGTGGGCGTGGCGCGGCGGGGCAAGGGGGACCTGGGCGCTCCGCTCAGTCGTTGAGGACGTTCTTCAGGACCTGGCTCGGCTTGAAGGTCAGCACGCGGCGCGCGCTGATGGTGATCTCCTGGCCGGTCTGCGGGTTCCGCCCCGCGCGGGCGTTCTTGTCGCGCACCACGAAGTTGCCGAACCCGGAGATCTTGATCTTCTCCCCGCGCTCGAGCGTCTCCTTGATGGTGTCGAACACCGTCTCGACGATCTCCGCGGCCTCCTTCTTGGAGAAGCCCCCGACCTTCTCGTAGACATTCTCGACGATGTCCGCCTTCGTCATGACCTGTCTTCTATATCACTGAACCGGGAGGGCTGAAAAGCGCCCCGCCCGTGGGGCGCTACCGGAGGACCACCGACGGCGCGCCCTGCAGCGCCGCCACGATCCGGCCGTGGGCGGCGTCGACCTCGGCGTCGGTCAGCGTCCGGTCGTCGGCCCGGTAGACCAGCGTCCAGAGCATCCCCTTCTTGCCCGGCGGTGCGTAGCGCGGGTCGCGGTAGTCCTCGAGGACCGCGAGCTCGCGCAGCAGCGGCTCGGACGCCTCGGCCAGGAGCGCCCGCTGCTCGGCCGCCGTCACCCGCTCGTCGATCCAGAAGGAGACGTCGCGCGAGGAGGCCGGGAAGCGCGGCGGCGCCACGCTGCGGACCGGGTGGCGCTCGCCGGCCACGGTGTCGAGCGCGATCTCCAGGTAGAAGGCCGGCGCCTCCAGCCCCAGCGTGCGCCGCAGCCGCGGGTGGAGCTCGCCCAGGCGCCCGATCGGGAGCCCGTCGCCGGCGCGGATCTCGGCGGAGACGCCCGGGTGGAGCAGCGCCGGCCCCTTCCCTTTCGGCAGCGGCAAGTAGAGCGGCGCCTCGACGCCCAGGGCGCGCAGGAGCTCGCGCGCCACCCGCTTGAGGTCGAAGAAGTCGACCGGCTCGTCGGGGCGCAGCCAGCCGGCCCGGCGCCCGACCAGGATGGCCGCCGCGCAGGCCGACTCTTGCGGCGCCTCCTTCGGGTCGGCGGCGCGGCGGACGACGGGGCCGACCTCGTAGAGGCCGACGTCGGGGACGCTGCGCGCCAGGTTCCGGCGGGCGGCGTCGACGAGGCCCGGCAGGAGCGAGGTGCGCATCACCTCGTAGTCGGCGGAGATGGGGTTCTTGAGCGCGATCCCGTCGGCCAGCGGCTCGCCCAGCGCCGCCAGCCAGGGGCGCGGCACGAACCCCCAGCTCACGATCTCCGACAGGCCGGCGGCCGCCAGCGCGTCGCGCGCCCGGTCGGCCAGCGCCTCCGGGCTGGGCGCCGGCGTCCCCCCGCCGCGCGGCAGCCGGGCCGGCGCGTGGTCGTAGCCGACGAGGCGCATGACCTCCTCGACCAGGTCCTCCTCGATGGTGACGTCGGGGCGGAAGCTGGGGACGGTGGCGGCGATCTGGCCGGCGCCGTCGGGCGCGCTGGCGATGCCGATGGCCGCCAGCTTCTCCGCCGCCTGCGGCAGCGGGATGTCGAAGCCG
>DASZVW010000954.1:0-4724 GCA_035546895.1 Polyangia bacterium | reverse complement strand
CCGCGCCGCCGGAGCCCGCGGCGTTGCCGGAGGAGATGCAGCCGACGCCGCCACCCGAGCCGCTCCGGACGGTCCCGCGGACCCCGGCGCCGATGTCACCGCTCGAGGCCGCGGCGGCCGACGTCGCGGGCGCGCTTCCGGTGCGGCCGATGGGGAGCGACGGCAGCGCCGCCTCGTCGGACCTGGCGAACCAGATCGGCAACCCCACGCCGGCCCCGACGCTGACCGCGACGCCGGCGCCCGCCCGGACGCCGCCGCCCATCCCGCCCGCCGCCACCGCGGAGACCGACGTCGAGCTGCAGGGCTCCGACGCGCTCGAGGTCGACGAGGGGGGCGAGGGCGCCGGGCAAGCGGTCTCGCCGGCCGCGCCCCCCGCGCCGCGGCCCCCCGGTCCGACCGCCCCGACGCCGCCGCCGATTCCGGCGAGCCAGGTGAAGACGCCCTCGCCCGAGCCCAAGCCGGCCGCGGCGCCGCCGCCGGGAGAGGAGGCGCATGGTCCGCTGCTCCCAGCGTTGCCGATCCTCCCGGAGGCGCTGTCGCAACGGCCCCGGCGCCCCAAGCGCTCGAAGCCCTGGTTCGAGGAGGTCTTCGACGAGGACTACCTCCGCACGTTGCCGTTCATGCGGGCCGATCAGACGCTGCGCGAGGTCGAGTTCGTCTCGGAGGCGCTCAACGTGCCGTCGGGCTCGGAGATCCTCGACGTCGGGTGTGGCTACGGCCGGCACGCCATCGAGCTGGTGCAGCGCGGGTACAACGTGACCGGCCTCGACCTCTCGCTGCCGCTGCTGATCCGCGCGGCCGACGAGGCCCAGCGGCGCGCGCTCTCCGTCAACTTCGTCCACGCCGACATGCGCGAGATGGCGTTCGAGAAGCAGTTCGATGGCGCCTATTCGATGCTCACCTCGTTCGGCTACTTCGACGAGGAGACGAACCTCCGCGTCGCCGAGCGCATCGGGCGCGCGCTCAAGCCGGGCAAGCGATTCTTGCTCGACATCGTCAACCGCGACTACGTGGTGGCCGACCTGCCCGTCCGGGTCTGGTGGGAGGGGACGGGGTGCGTGGTCCTGGAAGAGGTGGACTTCAACTTCCACACCAGCCGGATCAACACCCACCGGTCGATCGTGTTCGAGGACGGCCGCCAGCTCGAACAGGAGCTCTCGGTCCGCGCCTATAGCCTGCATGAGATCGGCAGGCTCCTGCGCCAGGCGGGTTTCCGCGTGATTGACGTCTCAGGCGGGCTGGCGACCCGGGGCGACTTTTTCGGCAGCGCCTCGCGCAGCCTCCTCATCGTGGCGGAAAAGCGCGAAGACGAAGGCTGATTTCCCCGCCTCTTGACGCGCCGCGCAGGAGGGGCGGAAATCCGATTGCGCGGGCATTGTGCTTGTGTCAGCGCTCCCCATCTTGGCGGGCGTGCGCACCTTGCAACCAAAGCGCCGGCGCAAGCATCAGAGTCTACGAGGCGTGACGCGGCTAAACCCGGAATATTTTTCAGACCAGGTCCGTATATCTCCTACAGGTTCAAAGGTGTCCGGATCGCGACGCGGCTCGATGGAGATGAGCAAGATGAGCGCACGAGGAGTGAAAGTAAAACTGGCGCGTAAGGGGCGACCTGCCGAGGCGGGTCGTAAGCCCGCGTCGACGCTCGCGCGTCGTCCTGCCCGGGACGTCAAGGGCAAGGTGGCCGGCAAGCCGTTTTCTGCCGCGGCACGGGCGCCGATCCCGGCCAATGACACGCTCCTGCCGGCCGAGGCGATCGGCCTGCCGGCCGGGCCGACCGCGGACGAGCTCGACGTTGACGGCGCCCTAGGCGCCACGCCGGGCGTCGAGATCGAGACCGACGAGACCGACGAGGTCGTGGGTGAGGCCCGCGCGGATGCAGCCGACGAATCGCCGGACGAGGGGGAGCTCGAGGACGAGGACGAGGAGGAGGCCGCGCCCGACACGGAGGCGAAGAAGCGCCGGGGAGACGAGGAGCCCGCCAGTTTCCTGGCGATGTACTTCCGCGACATGGCGGAGCTGGACGTCCTGCGTCCGGAGCAGGAGTTCGAGACCGCTCGCAACATCGAGGAGATGGAGCTGAACCTCTGGAAGACCATCCTGGGGTTCGCCCCCGGGACGGACTGGATCCTCGACGTGGTCGAGCGCGAGGTCGGCAAGCCGTTGCCGGAGGCCAAGCTCCACCGCGCCACCGCGGCGCGCGCGCGTCACCGGTCGTCGATTCCCGCCCGGGGCAAGTTCGACAAGACGGCCACCGCGCTCGGCACCAAGCTGCGTGCGCTGGACATCGACCGCCTCTACTTGGACGCGGCTCTGTCCGAGATCCAGCGGGTGGGCCGAGCCGTCCAGGGGTTGCCGTTCGAAGGGACGGTCCCTTTCTCTACCTCGACCAAGGCGTTCGCCGATTTCGTGAAGACGGTCTCCGCCAAGGCGTTCCGACTCAAGGCCGCCAAGAATGAGTTCGTGAAGGCGAACCTGCGCTTGGTCGTCTCCATCGCCCGGCGCTTCAACCACGGCCGGCTGCCGCTGGCCGACCTCATCCAGGAAGGGAACATCGGGCTCATGAAGGCGGTAGAGCGTTACGACTACCGCCGCGGGTTCCGGTTTTCGACCTACGCCAGCTGGTGGATCCGGCACGCGATCAGCCGCGCGCTGGCCGACAAGGGGCGCGCGGTCCGGCTCCCGGTCCACATGATCGACGCCTATCATCGGATCGCCAAGTCTCAGCGCGAGCTGCAGTCGAAGCTCGAACGGGTGCCGACCACGCAGGAGATCGCGGCGGCCACCGGCATCGAGGCCGAGAAGCTTGAGAAGATGAAGACCTTCCTCTCGGAGACGCCGGTCTCGCTCGACCGCCCGATTTCGGACGAGGACGGCCGCCGCCTCATCGACGTGCTGGTCGACCCCAACGAGGGGCCGGCGGTGCCCGACCAGATGGCGTCGACGGAGACTCAGAGCGAGATGCTGAAGTTTCTGGCCTCCCTGAAGCCGATCGAGGCGGACATCCTGCGCAAGCGCTTCGGCCTGGTGAACGACCGCGAGCGGACGCTCAAGGAGATCGGTGACGAGTACCGGCTCTCGCGCGAGCGCGTGCGGCAGCTCCAGGAGCAGGCGCTGGTGAAGATGCGCCGCGCGATGGCCAAGCGCGAGTCGGTCTAGCTCGGACGCCCGGGGGGCCGGCGGTCCCGAGGGCGAGCTCGTCCGGGGCCGAGCGCCCGACTGAGGCGGATCATCTGTTGACCGGCTCCACGTCGAGGGCTATGGTCGCCTCTCACTCGCGCGGAGGCGAAAACACGATGAAGCGTGTCCTCGGTCTTGCCCTCTCCCTGGCTGCGTTCGTCAGCATTGCGGCGTGCACGCAAAGTGGCGGGCCGCTGAAGGTCGATTCGATCGAGCCGCCGCAGGGCACCACCGCCGGCGGTGAAGAGATCACCATCAATGGCGGCGGCTTCGTCCCGGGGAAGACCCAGGCCGAGGTGAAGTTCGGGCACAAGAAGTCCGAGACGGTGACCATCGCGTCGTCGAATAAGATCCGGGTCGTCACCCCGGCCAGCGAGAAGGGTCCCGTCGACATCAGCGTGATGTTCGACGACGGGAGCTACTTCAAGATCCCCAACGGCTTCCGTTACGTCGAGCCGGCGGCGCAGGACAACGCTCGCCAGGCCTTCTTCGGCGGTCAGAAGAACGCCGGCGCCAACAAGATCGAAGTCGAGAAGAAGCAGTAGTCGATCCCTCCCGCGTCGATCGGGGGGACGGCCGGCTGGCCAGAAGGTGGGTGGCCGCCGGCCCGGCGGCTATTTGAACTCGAGCCGGAACAACTGTTGCCCCATCAGCATGAAAGAGCCGGTGGGGACCGTGCGCTCGTGGCGGAGCCGCAGGAAGGTTCCGTTGGAGGAGCCGAGGTCGGTCAGGTAGACGTGCTCGTCGTGCAGTGAGATCCGAGAGTGGGTCCCCGAGACGTAGCCGTCCTCCGGGAACAGGATGTCGCCGCGCTCGCGTCCGAGCACGATCGACTCGCCGAACAGCGGGAAGGCCGAGCCGTCGACGTCGCGCCCGACGATGACCGACAGTCGCCCCCAGAACCCGGGGTTCGGCGTCCCCATGATCTCGGTCCCGTCCTCCAGCGGCTGGGGCGGCGAGATGACCTCGAACCGCAGCAGCTCCTGACCGATGCGGAAGATGTCACCCGACTCGAGCGCCTCTTCGCCGGTGATCTTCAGGAAGACGCCGTTCAGGCTCTGCTGGTCGCGGATGGTGACCCCCTCCGCCCCGACCGAGAGCTCGGCATGGCGTGGAGAGAGGTAGGCGTCGGCGTCGAAAAGTGGTGCCTGACCGCGCCCGATGATGTTTTCGCCATCGTGGAGCGGGTGGGCGCCCCCTTCCGAGCCGTCGGGCCGGATCAGGATCAGCCGGCCGCGTGGGATCGCCGCCGCTTGGGCGTTGGCCGAGCCGGCCATGAACATGGTTCGGGGACCGGTCGGGGCGCCGGCGCCCGAGGGCTGGCGCGCCATCCGCGTTCCGCAGGCGCCGCAGAACGCGAAGCCCGCCTGGACCATCTTGCCGCAGTTCGGGCAGGGGACCTCGCTGGCCGCCGAGGCTGGCGCGGCCGGCGCCGCGCCGCCGGTCACCCGGACGGGGGCGGGGGTCGCGCCGGCGGGGATGCCCACCGGGCCGCCATTGCTGGCGCCCGAGGTGACGCGCGGCGCGGGCGTGCCGGCGAGCGGGTT
>DASZVW010000953.1:0-4139 GCA_035546895.1 Polyangia bacterium | reverse complement strand
GGCCCGCGCCGTCGCGGCGGCTGCCGGCGCGCCACTGGGCGCTGCCCACGCTGGCGCTGGCGGCGGCCGTCGCGGTGGTGGTGACCTTCCACGGCCGCGCGCCCGGGCCCGGCGGGCGCGCCCACCCGCCCGGGTGGGACGGGATCAAGGGGGGGGCGGGGATGACGGTGCGGATCGCGGGCGCGGCGGGGCAGCGGACGGCGGCGGTCGCGGGGGTCGAGCCGCTGGCGGCCGGCGAGCGGCTGCGGCTCGGCTACCAGACCGGCGGTCACCGGTACCTGCTGGCGCTGTCGATCGACGAGCGCGGCGAGGTGACGGCGCTCTACCCCGAGCGGGGGCCGAGCCTCACCGTCCCGGCCGGCGTCCAGAGCGCCACCCACTTCCTCCCCGACAGCCTCGAGCTGACCGGCGCCGGCCTCGAGCGGATCGTGGTCGTGCTGTCGGACCAGCCGATCGACATGGAGGCCGCGCGCCAGGCGGCCCGCGCGGCGTACGAACGCGCCGGTGGCGACCTCTCGCGCCTGCCCAAGCTCGCCCTGCCGGGCGAAGAGTTCACCCGGACCTTCGCCAAGCCGTAGCATGCGCGCGAAACCCCTCGCCTGGCTGGCCACGCTGGCCGTCCTGCTGGTCGCCGGGCGCGCGCGCGCCGAGAGCTTGCGCCGATTCGCCGTCATCGTGGGGAACGACTCGGGCGGCGCCGACACCCGCCCCTTGCTCTACGCCAGGGCCGACGCGCGCAAGGTCTACGACATCCTGACCCGGCTCGGCGGCGTGCGCGCCGAGGACGCCGACCTGATCGTCGACGGCGGCGCCAGCGACGTCCTCGGCGCGCTCGCCAAGGTCGGCCAGCGCGCCGCCGAGGCGGCCCGCCGCGGCGAGCACACCGCGCTCTTCTTCTACTACTCGGGGCACGCCAAGGACGGCGCGCTCCGGCTCGGCGAGTCGCGGCTGCCGATCGACGGGCTCCGGGCGCTGGTCACCGCGGCGCCGGTCGACGTCCGGATCGTCATCCTCGACTCCTGCCGCTCGGGGGCCATCACCCGCAGCAAGGGGGCGCGCAAGGCGCCCGCCTTCGCCATCGAGTCGGAGAGCCCGCGCGACGCCAAGGGGCTGGTCATCCTCACCTCCAGCGCCTCCGACGAGGACTCGCAGGAGTCGGACGCCATCGGCGGCAGCTACTTCTCGCACCACCTGGCGAGCGGGCTGCTCGGGGGCGCCGACAAGTCGGGCGACGGGCAGGTCACGCTGTTCGAGGCCTACGCCTACGCCTACGACCGGACGGTCGCCGACACCGCCGACAGCGCGGCCGGCGCGCAGCACCCGACCTTCAGCTACGACCTGGCGGGCAACGGCGACCTGGTGCTGACCGACGTGGTCGCCCGCCACGAGGGGATCTACCTTCCGCGCCAGGCGCCCGGCGGGGTCTATTACCTGGTGGACGGGCAAGGCTTCGTGGCCGCCGAGATCAACAAGGGCGACGGCGTCGACCGGCGCGTGGCGCTGGCGCCCGGGCGCTACCGGGTCAAGCGGCGCCTGCCCGACCACCTGCGCGTCGGCGAGATCGACGTGCCGCGCGGCGCGCTGGTCACGCTCGAAGAGAGCAGCCTGCGCGACGCGCCGTTCTCCGCCGATCCGGTCAAGGGGGCGGGGCGCTACGACCTGACCTCGCGCTGGTCGATCGGCGCCGGGATCGGCTTCCAGTCGGTGTTCGAGGCGCCCGAGGGGGCGGGGCTCTTCCCGGCCACCGGCCTGGTCGACGTCGACGTCGCGCTCCGGAGCTTCCTCCGCCGCGACTGGGTGCTGGGGTTCGACGTCGCCGGCGGCGGGACCAACAGCGTGGTGGCCTCGGTCGGCGCGCCGTTCCACTTCACCGAGGTGTCGCTCGCCTCCTCGCTCACCGTCGAGTGGCCGGGGCGCACGCTGACGCCGTTCGTGGGCGGGCGGCTGGCGCTGCTGCTCATGAACCGGACGTTCGAGGGAAACGCCTTCCCCGCGCAGTTCTTCTCCACCCTCTCGCCCGGCCTGGTCGCCGGGGCCGCCTATCACCTCTCGCGCTCGACCAGCGTGGTCGCGCGCGGGCGCCTGCACTACCTCCTCTACAACGTCGACGGTAACCAATCGCTCGGTTACTGGGAGCTGGCCACCATGGTGACGTATGACTTCTAGCCGATCGCTGCTGGTCGCCGCCGCGGCCTGCGCGCTGGCCGCTTGCGGCAACTACTCGAACGAGGACCTGCTGTTCATGAGCGCGGTCCCCTCCAGCCAGCAGCTCGCGCTGGTGCTGCCCGCCTCGACGAACCCCAACCAGGCGGAGCTGGCCGCCGACACCCACAACGGGATCGCCACCGTCAACGGGCTGCTCGACGACGTGCTGGGGCTGGTCGACGCCGTCCGCAGCTACGAGCCGACGAGCCGCACCCCCGACAGCCGGACCTGGGGGCCGTTCGCCGACAGCCACAACGCCGGCTGGCAGTGGCGGCTGGTGGTCACCCTGGAGGCGGACGGGACGACGTTCGACTACCACCTCGACACCGAGGACACGGCGGCCGCGGCGCCGGCCTGGATCGCCTTCTTCACCGGGACGTTCGACGCCGCCGGCGGCGTCAAGCAGGGGAGCGGCTCGGTGACGGTCGACTTCGCGAGCCTGGGCGACGCCGGGTTCCCCCTCGACGCCAACACGGACGAGCTCCAGACGCTGACGATTACCTACCAGAACTACCAGACGCCCGGATCGCCGGTCAGCGTGACGCTGATGATCCAGCGGAAGACGCCCGATCCGACCACCGGCCTCACCGCGGTCACCTTCAGCTACCAGATCCTGAGCGACGGCTCGGGCCAGATCGCCTACACGCTGGTCGGCGACTTCGTGCCCGGTCCGGCCGGCGCCGAGACGGTCACCATCGACGCCGCCTGGATCCCCTCCGGCGCCGGCAAGGCCACCGAGGCGATCGTCTCGGGCGACGGGATGGGGCTGACGCGGACGCAGTGCTGGGACGCCTCGTTCGAGCAGACGTACAACAATGTCCCCTGGATGGCGGCCAGCGACATGGGCGATCCGGCGAGCTGCCCGACGCTGCCGACCTTCTAGAATATATTCAGCGAGTTACGATGGGCTGGATCAAAGGTGCGAGAATGTCGTACCATGGGTGTCCACCCATCGCGGAAGAAGGACGACGACCTTGGCAGAGCACTTCAGGCGAATCGATCCGCGCTACGAACGGCAGCTGGAGGTCGAGGTTCTGTACGAAGGGAAGAAGCAGACCTCGCAGACCCGTAACATTTCGCTCGGCGGCCTCTACTTGGATTCATTGACGGCGTTGCCGATCGGCACCACCGTGCAGCTGAGGTTCACCCTGCCGACCCAGCCCGAGCCGGTCGAGGTCGCCGGCGACGTCCGCTGGGTGGTGAAGAAGGGGACCGGCGACGCCTCGGGCGTCGGCATCCGCTTCCAGGGCCTGCGCGCCAAGGACGTCTGGGCGCTGAACCGGTTTTTTCAGACCCAGTCCTAGATCGCCCGGCTGCTACCGGAGCGAGTCCGGCAGCAGCGGCGACGGCGTGCCGGTGTAGGTCACCCAGAGCTGGTGCGCGGCGCGCGTCATCGCCACGTGCAGGAGGCGGCGCGCGTCGTCGCTGATCGGGTACGAGGTGTCGGTGACCTCCAGGAGGATGACGATGTCGAACTCCAGCCCCTTCGACTGGCGGACGTCGGTCACGTCGATCCCGGCGGTGAACGAGAAGTCCTGGTTGTCGACCAGGCGCAGGTTGGGGACCTCGGCGTTGGCCAGCGCCTCGTAGTAGAGCCGCGCCTGCTCGGGGTGGCGGGCCAGCAACGCGACCGAGGCGTCCGGCTCGGCCCGCAGGAGCTCCTTGAGGGCGTGCGAGAGGAACTCGGCCGCCTCGCCGGCGGAGGCGAAGGCCCACGACTCCACCGGCGCGCCCGCCCGCGGCGCCACCGGGCGGATGTCGCCCATGAGCGGCCCCAGGACGTGCTCGGCGGCGTCGACGATCTCGCGCGTCGAGCGGTAGCTGACCCGCAGCGGCTCCACCCGCTCGTGCGCGATCTCCAGGAAATCGAGCAGGGCCGCCCAGTCGGAGAAGCCGTGCTCGGGGGCGATCGCCTGCGCGGTGTCGCCGGCCAG
>DASZVW010000952.1:0-8942 GCA_035546895.1 Polyangia bacterium | reverse complement strand
GCTGGACGGGCGCCGCGGCTGGCGGCGGCGGCGGCGACGACGGCAGCGGGGCGATCGCGGGCACCGCGGGTGACGGTGAGGGCGGCGCCGGCGGGGGCGCCGCGGGCACCACCGGCACGACGGCGGGCGGCGCGGCGGGCGGCGGGGGCGGAGGCGCCGGCACGACCGTGCCCGGCTCCGGCTTGAGCGGGAGCGCGGTCGTGAGCTGCTTGCCGGCGGTGGTCCAGATCGGGAAGGTGACCGGCAGGTACCCCGGCCGCGCGGCGCCGAGGACGTGGCGGCCGGGCGAAAGGTGGATCGGGCGCCCGAGGAGGTCGGCGCCCAGCGGCCGATCGTCGAGCGTGTACGACGCCTGCGGATCGACGCCGGTGAGCTGGAGGATCCCCGTCGCGGCGCCGAGGTCGGCGAGCGCCAGCCGGGCCCCGTCGCGGTCCCCGGGGTCGAGCTCGGCCTCCCGCTCGGCGAGCAGCCGCTCGTACGACCGGTAGGCCTCGGGGAGGCGGTCGGTCCGGCGCTGCGCCTCGGCCAGGCCGAACAGCGCCTCGCCGCTCGGCGCCGCGGCGTACGAGGCCTCGAACCGGGGGAGCGCCGCCTCCGGCTCGCCGGCCGCCAGGAGCCGCTGCCCGGCGGCCAGCTCGCGCCGCGCCTGCCGGTGCGCCGCCTCGGCGTCCGCCGGCGAGACGTTCTGGGCGACCGCCGTGGCGGCCAGCGCGCAGACGATGAGCCCGGTGCCGATCAACTTTCTGCTCATCGACAACGGTGGCGAAAACCTGTGACCGGCTCGGCCCGCGCTCGTCATGCCCCCTTTAACGGTGGTCTCGAGCCCCCTTCCCGGATGAAACCGGAGCTCCGGCTCGGCGGCGCCGCCCGCCGCCGCGGCTCAGTGGCCGGCGACCTCGAGCAGGTGCTGCTCGATCGTCGAGGCGTCGGCGGGCACGAACCCGGCGTTGATGTAACGGACGATCCCGGCGCGATCGATCACGTACGAGGTCGGCATCTTGTCGGGGCGGAGCAGCTCGGCCACCTCGCCGCGCGGGTCGTGGGCCACCGTCAGCGCCCAGTGCCCGCCGTGATCGCGCAGGAAGCGCTCGACATTGGCGCGCTCCTGGTCGACCGAGACCGCCAGGACGTCGATCCCCTGCGACTTCAGCCGCCGGGCCATCTCGTTGAGCACCGGCAGCTCCTGCTTGCAGGGGTCGCACCAGGAGGCCCAGACGTCGAGCAGCAGCACCCGACCCTTGTAGGAGGCGACCTTGATCGCCTTCCCCGACAGCGCGTCGACCGTGAGCGGCGGCAGCGGCTCACCCACCGCCTCGGTCCCCACCCCCGCGTCGGCGCCGGTGGTGGCGCAGCCGCCCAGCGACAGCGCGAGCAGCGCCGCCGCCAGCAGCGCGCCGCGCGGCGCCCGCGCTAGCTCTGGCCGAGCGCGTCCTTGATCCATTCGCGGAGGCTGTCGGCGTCGCGCGAGTCGGTGTACTCGCGGCCGTTGATGTAGAGCGTGGGCGTCGCCTGCAGCCCGATCGCCGCGCCGTCGTTGCGGTCCTTCTCGACCCGGGCCTTCACCGCGTCCGAGGCGAGGTCCTGGCGGAACTTGGCGACGTCGAGCCCCGACTCCTTGGCCACCTTCTCGATCTCGGCGGGGCTGAGATCATCTTGATGCTCCCAGAGCTTGTCCTGGAACTGCCAGAACTTCCCCTGCTTCTGGGCGGCCACCGCCGCCTCGGCCGCCATCCGGGCCATCGTGTGCTGCGGCAGCGGGTAGTTCTTGAAGTAGAGCTTCACGTCCTTGGGGAACTCGTCCAGGATCTGGTGCAGCACCGGCTGGAAGCGCTTGCAGTGCGGGCACTCGTAGTCGGCGAACTCGATCAGCGTCACCCGCGCGCCCGGGTTCCCCTTCATCGGCGCCTCGGCGACGTCGATCTGCTTGGGGGCGACCGGCCGGTAGCGCTTGGCCAGCGCCTCCGACACCTCGGAGTCGGTGAACCCCTGGTCGACCAGGTGGGCGACGTAGCGGAGCGCGTTCACCGAGCGGGCACAGCCGTTCTTCTGGGCCTTGGCCGAGGCGAGCAGGCTCTGCGCCTGGCCGCAGACCGACGGCTCGCTGTTGGCGATCCGGAAGAAGACCTTCTTGCCGAAGTCGTCGAGCTTCGAGATGTCGACGCCCGGGGGCGCGGTGGTGTCGCCTGCCGCGCCCGCCGACTTGGCCGCTGCGGGCTCGGCCGGATGGGCCTCGGCCGGGGACTTCGCGCAGGCCTGAGCCGCCAGCAGGGCGGCGATTGCTGCCGTCGGGAGGAGCAGCGAGTGGGCGCGGCGCATGCGGCGTCTAGATATAGAAACCCGAGGCCCGCAAGTCAAACGTCCAGCGCGCCCAGTGGTTGATTGACTCATTCGCACGCACCTTCTATAAATCGCGGCGTCGGTTCGGTTCTTCCCGACATCGACCTGGGACCCATGACATCAGACTATCTGTCCGCAGCCCTCATGATCCTGTGCGGGGTCGGGTTCGCGTTGCTCCTGACCGCGGCCGCCCGGTACCTCGGCCCCCACCGGCCGAATCCGGCCAAGGACTATCCGTACGAGTGCGGATCCGAGGTCATCGGGAGCCCGCGCGCCCGCTTCGAGGTGAAGTTCTACCAGGTGGCGATCGTCTTCCTGGTGTTCGACATCGAGACCGCGTTCCTCTACCCCTGGGCGCTCAAGTACCGCCAGCTCTCCTGCGCAGGCGCGGTGGCGGCCGGGAAGTGCGCGGGCGGGATCTCCTTCTTCGGCCTCGGCGAGATCGTCGTCTTCATGGGGATCTTGATCGTCGGGCTCGCTTACGTCTGGCGCAAGCGCGCCGTCGGCTGGGAGTAAAAACGATGGGCGCCCTCGAGTGGATGACCACCAAGCTGACCGACGCCACCAACTGGGCGCGGAAGTTCTCGCTGTTCCAGTACCCGTTCGTGACCGCCTGCTGCGGGATGGAGTTCATGTCCGTGGCGGCCCCCAAGTACGACATCGCCCGCTTCGGCGCCGAGTTCCCCCGCTTCTCGCCCCGCCAGGCCGACCTGCTGATCATCGTGGGGACCATCACCGAGCGGCAGGGGCCGGCCCTGCGGCGCATCTACGACCAGATGTGCGAGCCCAAGTGGGTGGTGGCGTTCGGCGTCTGCGCCTCGACGGGCGGCTTCTACCAGAACTACTCGACCATGCCGGGCGCCGACCAGGTGGTCCCGGTCGACGTCTACATCCCGGGCTGCCCGCCGCGGCCGGAGCAGGTGCTCGACGGCCTCATCCTGCTCCAGGAGCGGATCCAGCGCGGCGAGGGGCACAACCAGATCGTCATCGCCGCCGAGACGGCCGAGCGGAAGGGGTACGACGTGCCGCTGACCGCCATCCGGCCGATCGGCCACAAGGCGGAGACGCCCTAATGGCCCAGATCGTCCTCGACCAGCTCGGCGCCAAGTTCACCGGCGGCGAGATCCTGGAGAGCGGCTCCGCGCACGGCGACGAGTGGGCGCGCATCCGCCGCGACGCCTGGCTCGCGGTGGCCACCTTCCTGCGCGACGACCCGGCGACCAAGATGGAGATGTTCATCGACCTCACCTGCGTCGATCGGCTGGGGATCCGGGGCGGCGACCCCGAGGCGCCGCGCTTCGACGTCGTGCTGCACCTCTACTCGGTCAGCCACAAGCACCGCGTGCGCCTCTACTGCGGCGCCCCCGAGGAGGACCCCTCGGTCGACTCGCTGGTCGGCGTCTGGCCGGGCGCCAACTGGTTCGAGCGCGAGGCCTACGATCTCTACGGCGTCCGCTTCAAGGGGCACCCCGATCTGCGCCGCATCCTCATGTACCCGGAGTTCGTGGGGCACCCGCTGCGCAAGGACTACCCGAAGGAGAAGCGGCAGCCGCTGGTGCGCCGCCAGGCCGGGACGCGCGAGTAGGCGGCCGGCATTTTGAAAAACGAGATGGACAACCACGACCACGACCTAGCCCCCCCCACCCGCAAGGTGGTGCTCGGCTTCCAGGACGCCGAGGACCTGACCGCGCCCGACCTGCCGACCGAGCCGGTCCCCTTGAACATGGGCCCCTCGCACCCGGCCATGCACGGCACCGTGCGCATGGTGCTGGAGGTCGAGGGGGAGCGCATCTCCAGCGCCGACATCCAGATCGGCTACCTCCACCGCTGCTTCGAGAAGGAGTCGGAGAGCGCCACCTGGACGCAGGTCTTCCCCTACACCGATCGCCTCAACTACATCTCGCCGATGCTGAACAACGTCGGCTACGCGATGGCGGTCGAGAAGCTGCTCGACATCACCAAGCAGATCCCCGAGCGCGCCCAGTACATCCGGGTGATCGTCGGCGAGATCTCGCGCATCACCGACCACCTCACCTGCCTGGGCGCCTCGGCGATGGAGCTGGGGGCCTTCACCGTCTTCCTCTACGCGCTCAAGGCCCGCGAGTGGCTGTTCGAGCTGCTCGAGGAGGTCTGCGGCGCGCGGCTGACCGTCAGCTACCTGCGCATCGGCGGCGTGGCCCACGACCTGCCGCCCGACTTCGAGGGGAAGCTGCGCGGCATCCTCGAGCGGACGCTGGTGGTCCTCTCGGACATCTCCAAGCTGCTCGACCGCAACCGGATCTTCCGCGACCGGATGGACGGCATCGGGATCATCACCCAGGCCGACGCGCTGGCCTACGGGATCACCGGCCCGGTGGGGCGCTCGACGGGGCTGGCCTACGACGTCCGCAAGGACCACCCCTACCTGGTCTACGACCGCTTCGACTTCGACGTGCCGGTCGGCTCGGTGGGCGACAACTTCGACCGCTACGCCGTGCGCGTCGAGGAGATCCACCAGTCGATGCGGATCCTCGACCAGGCGCTCAAGCAGATCCCGTCGGGGCCGTTCGTCCTCGGCGATCCGCGCATCTCGCTGCCGCCCAAGAGCGAGACCTACAACTCGATCGAGGCGATGATCGCCCACTTCAAGCTGATCATGGACGGCATCCACGTCCCCTCGGGCGAGGTGTACTCCTTCACCGAGGCGGGGAACGGCGAGCTCGGCTTCTACCTGGTCTCCGACGGGACCGGCCGGCCCTGGAAGTGCCGCGTGCGCCCCCCCTGCTTCCCGGCCACGGCGGTGCTGGACAAGGTGCTGCCGGGGCTCTTCATCGCCGACGTCGTCCCGACCTTCGGCATGATCAACATGATCGGCGGCGAGTGTGACAGATGAGGCAAGACCGATGACCACCACCACGCCGCCCAGCACGACGACGCCCGCCACGACGACCAGCGCGACGACCGAGATGGTGACGGTGACCATCGACGGCCAGACGCACCAGTTCCCCAAGGGGACGGTGCTGCTCGAGGCCTGCAACGCGGTCGGCTCCGAGGTGCCGTTCTTCTGCTACCACCCGGGGCTGTCGTCGCCGGCGGTCTGCCGCCAGTGCCTGGTCGACGTCAAGGGGCAGCCGAAGCCGGTCCCCTCCTGCTACACGCCGGTGGCCGACAAGATGGAGGTCATGACCCGCTCGCCGCGGGCCATGGACGTGCGCCGGCAGATGCTGGAGTTCACGCTCGTCAACCACCCGATCGACTGCCCCATCTGCGACAAGGCCGGCGAGTGCATGCTGCAGAAGCAGTACTTCGACTGGGACGCCAAGCTGGCGCGCAACGACGGCATCAAGGTCCACAAGCAGAAGGTCGTCGACGTCGGGCCGCACGTCGTGCTCGACCAGGAGCGCTGCATCCTCTGCACCCGCTGCATCCGCGTCTGCGACGAGGTGGCCAAGGTCCACCAGCTGGAGATGGCCCAGCGCGGGGACCACGAGGTGCTGACCACCGCGCCCGGCCACAAGCTGGACAACCCCTACTCCCTCAACACCGTCGACGTCTGCCCGGTCGGCGCGCTCACCTCCAAGGACTTCCGGTTCTCGATGCGCGTGTGGGAGCTCTACACCACGCCGTCGGTCTGCCCGGGCTGCGCCACCGGCTGCAACGTCGAGGTCCACCACTCGCGCGGCAAGATCCACCGGCTGGTCCCGCGCGAGAACCTGGCGGTCAACAAGCAGTGGATGTGCGACGACGGGCGCTTCACCTACAAGCGGGTGAACGCCACCCGCCTGGCGGCGCCGTTCTCGGCCGGCGTCCCGGTCGAGTGGGACAAGGCGCTCGACGACGCCGGCCGCGCCCTGCGCGCCGCGCTGGACGCCAACCCGGCCGAGGTCGGGGTGGTGATGAACGCCCAGTCGACCAACGAGGACCTCTACGCGCTGGCCAAGCTCACCTTCGAGCACCTGGGGCTGGGCAAGGCCTACCTGGCCGGCCTCGACCAGGGGTGGAGCGACGACATCCTGGTCAGCGCCGACAAGAACCCCAACACGGCGGGGGCGATGGCGATCGGCGCCGGCCGGCTGCGGACGCTGCTCGACCTGGCCAACGACCTCAAGTCGGGCGCGGTGACCACCCTGCTGGTGGTCGGCACGCACGGCGTGCTGGCCGCCGACGCGCCCGGGTCGCTGCCGATCGGCAAGCTGAAGACGCTGGTGGTGATCGGCACCCACCGCGGCCCGCTGGCGGACGCGGCCCAGGTGGCGATGCCGCTCGCCGAGTGGGCCGAGGCCGACGGGACCTTCACCAACCGACTGGGGATGGTGCAGCGCGTGCGCGCCGCCGTCCCCGCCGCCGGCGACGCGCTCCCGGGCTGGGAGATCCTCTCGCACCTGGCGCGCAAGCTGGGCGCCACCATGGAGTTCACCGAGGCGAAGGCGGTCTTCGCCGAGGCGAAGGCGAAGCTGCCATTCATGAAGGATGCCGACTGGGGGCGCGTGCAGCTCCCCGTGCAGCTCCGCTTCGCCGGGTCTCGAGGCTGACGATGGAATACGGTTCGCTCGGGTTCAACGTCCTCGCCGCGGTCATCAAGATCCTCTTCATGATCTTGGGGTTCCTGATGCCGCTGGCGTCGATCCTCACCTGGATGGAGCGGCGGCAGTCGGCGATGATGCAGGATCGCCTGGGGCCCAACCGCGCCAACATCGGCCCCGTCAAGCTGGCCGGCATCACCCACTTCCTCGCCGACGCGCTCAAGTTCATGGGGAAGGAGGACTACGTCCCCGGCAAGGCGCACAAGTTCCTGTTCATGTGGGCGCCGATCATGGCGATGGCGCCGGCGCTGATCGTGGCCGCCATCATCCCCTTCGGCCCGCCGCTCTGCTGGGGCGAGCTGACCAGCGCGCACCCCGCCTGCGGGCAGCCGATCGGGCTGCAGATCGCGCAGCTCAACATCGGCCTGCTGTTCTACTTCGCCATCTCCTCGCTGGCAGTCTACGGCGCCACGCTGGCCGGGTGGGCCTCGCACAACAAGTGGGCGATGATGGGCGGCCTGCGCGCCAGCTCGCAGATGATGTCCTACGAGGTGACGATGGGGATGGCGGTGCTGGGCGCCTTCCTCGTCTACGGCACGCTGGAGCCGGGCGCCATCGCCGACCAGCAGACGCACTTCCTCAACTTCGCCCACTACCACTCGAGCTGGGGGATCTTCACCCAGCCGGCGGGGTTCATCCTCTTCCTGACCGCGGCCATCGCCGAGACCAAGCGGACGCCGTTCGACATCCCCGAGGGCGAGCCGGAGATCATCGGCTACTTCGTCGAGTACAGCGGCCTGCGCTTCGGCCTGTTTTTCCTCGGCGAGTTCCTGGAGATCGTCACCTCCAGCGCCATCATGATCACCCTCTTCTTCGGCGGCTGGCACTGGGGCCACACCATCGACACCGCCCTCTTCCAGCACCTGCCGAACTTCGTGTTCGTGCTGGTGATGTTCGCGCTCTGGACGGTGAAGGTGTTCGCCTTCTGCGCCTTCCAGCTCCTCATCCGCTGGTCGCTGCCGCGCTTCCGCTCGGACCAGCTGATGCGGCTCGGCTGGCAGCGCCTGCTGCCGATCTCGATCGCCAACGTCGTCGTCACCGCGCTCGTCATCCTCTGGGCGCAGAGCTGGACCTAGGAGAACCGATGGCCGTCGGAGTCAAAGTCGTCAACCGCCCCGGGAGCCTCGGGCAGCAGGCCTACCTCCCCGCCATCGCCGAGGGGCTGGGCGTCACCTTCCGCCACTTCATGAAGAACTTCGCCGGCAACGCGGCGAACCTGTTCGTCAAGGGGATGCGGCAGAAGACCGACATCGCCACCATCGAGTACCCGGAAGAGAAGAAGCGCTACCCCGATCGCAACCGCGGGCTGCATCGCCTCATGCTGCGCGACGACGGCCAGGTCCGCTGCGTCGCCTGCATGATGTGCCCGACCGTCTGCCCCGCCCACTGCATCACCATCGTGCCCGAAGAGGCGCCCGACGGCCGCATCGAGAAGCGCCCCAAGATCTTCGAGATCGATGAACTGCGGTGCGTTGTTTGTGGTTTGTGTGCCGAGGCCTGCCCGTGCGACGCCATCCGCATGGACACCCTCGACCACGCCAAGCCGACCTACAAGCGCGCCGACGCCATCCTCGACAAGGAGGAGCTGATGTCGCGCGGGACGGCCTCGACGGCGGTCCAGGGCGGAATCGGCGCCTTCTGGCGCGAGAAGACCGGCAGCCCGTCGCAGACGCCGCCCGCCGGCGACGTGGTCCCCGCCGGCCCGCCGCGCGGCCCGGTTACCTAGCGCCCGGGCGTGCGGAGCCGCGCATCGTCGGCTCCAGCTCGGCGCCCTCACCACCGGCGCGGCTACTGACAGATGCCGGCCAGGCACACCTGCGCCGGCTGGCACCGGTTCCCGCACTGGCCGCAGTTGTCCTCGTCGGCCGAGTGATCCGAGCAGGCCCCTCCCGTGCCGTCTACGCTCGGACAGATCGACTCCCCGGCCGGGCAGGGGTTCGGCGTCACGCCCTGCCCTGCTGCTCCGCGATTTCCCGCCGCGCCAACCGTTCCCCCCGCACCGCCGGCTCCGCTTCCGTCCGCAGTACTCGGGCGCCCCGACAT
>DASZVW010000951.1:0-7614 GCA_035546895.1 Polyangia bacterium | reverse complement strand
CGCGGTGATGACGCCGCGGTTCTCGGCCCACACCCAGAGGTAGCGGGCGCCGATCACCGCGCCCAGCGTGAGGACCACGCCCAGCCAGAACCCGCCCGAGCGGCGCCGCCCCGCCGGGACCGGCTTCACGATCTCGGCGGTGTGTCCGCTGCGCGGCGGCGCCGCCTCGTCGGCCTTGGCCTCGGGCGACGGCGTGCGCCCCCGCTGCAGCTCGGTCCGGTCGCCCCCCTGCTCGAGATCGCGCAGCTCGAACGAGGTCCCCACCGAGAGGTCGGTCCCCACCAGGTCGTTCACCACCCCGCCGGTGTCGCGCGGCGCCTTGCCGATCGAGGGGACGTTGTCGCGCCGGCCGAGCTGCTCGAGCCAGGACTTGAGCTCGGTCTGCCCGGCCGAGTGGAACTCGTTGCGCAGCACCCGTTCGACCTCGACCAGCATCTCCTCGGCGGTCTGGTAGCGCTCGGCCGGGTGGAGGCGCATCGCCCGCCGGATGATGGTGGCCACTGCGTCGCCGATGGTCGGCTTGGCGTCCTGCGGGGCCAGGAACTCCGCCTTCTGCACCCGCAGCAGCGACTCGAGGTCGTTGTTGGCCTCGAACGGCAGCCGGTCGGTCATCATCCGGTAGAGCATCGACCCCACCGAGAAGATGTCGGACCGCCGGTCGATCCCCGCCGCCCCCTGCGCCTGCTCGGGGGACATGTACGCCACCTTCCCCTTGATGACGCCGGCGGCGGTCTGCTCGCGCTTGCGCTGGGCCTTGGCGATGCCGAAGTCGGCCAGCTTCACCTCCCCCTCGGCGCTGATGAGCACGTTGTTGGGGCTGATGTCGCGGTGGACGATCCCCAGCGGCTTGCCGTCGCGGCTCTTGCCGTGCGCGTAGGCGAGCGCCCGGCAGACCTGCGAGACGACGTAGAGCCCGAGCGCGGTCGGGAAGACCATCTGGGCGGCGTAGGCCCGCTGCAGGATCTTCTCGAGATCCCAGCCGTCGACCAGCTCCAGCGCCAGGAAGTACCGCCCGGCGGCCACCCCCAGGTCCAGGACCTGGACGATGTTCCCGTGCTGCAGGGTCATCGAGATGTGAGCCTCGTCGAGCAGCATGTTGCGGAACTGCGGATCGGCCGAATACTGGGTGAGGATGCGTTTGAGGACCACCTCCTTCTCGAACCCCTCGGCCCCGTGCTGGGTGCTGAGGAAGATCTCCGCCATCCCGCCGTCGGCCAGCTTGCCGAGGATGGTGTATCGCCCGTGCGCCGCCATCAGCGTCGGCTAAGGTATCATTCTCCGATGCTCAAGCTCTACGCACGCCTGGCGGGAAAATCGATCCGCCTGGCGCTGCGGGGTTGGCCGGCCGCCGTCGTGCTGCCGGTCTACGCGACGGTCCTGCTGAAGGCGGCGGGGCTGGTGGCGCCGCTCGGCATGGTGGGCGGCTTCCTGCTGCCGATCGTGGCCGCCTTCCTCATCTCCAGCTACCTGCACCTCATCTGGCTGGCGGTGTCGGAGCGCCGGATCGGCCTCGGCGATCTGCGCGACAGCTTCATGGCGCACTTCTGGGACGTCATCAGCGTCATGTTCGCCACCTGGATCATCCAGCTCCTGGTCGGCTTCGTCACCCGCGACGCCGGCGACCGCGGCCAGATCATCGGCGTGCTGGTCGACCTGACCATGGTGGTGTTCTTCAACCCGGTCCCCGAGCTCATCTACCTGGGCCAGGGGCGGGTGCGGTCGTTCGGGCTCCTGATGGAGGCGGGGCGCTTCATCTCGGCGCACTGGCCGGAGTGGCTGGGGCCGAGCGCGCTCATGGGGGCGGTGGTGCTGGCGCCGTCGGGGATCACGCAGCACGGGCCGCTGGCGGTCAAGCTGCTCATGTTCCAGCAGCTCTTCTCGCTCGACGGGCTGACCAGCGCCGTGCTCCGGTTCCCGCTCTGGCTGGCGCCGCCGCTGCTCCTCTTCATCACCTGGGGGATGATCTTCCGCGGCCTGCTCTACGACGAGCTCGTCTCCCGCGTCCGCCGCCCGCGCTCATGGCCCTAGACAAAGACCAAGACAAGCCCCGCCACCCGGAGACCGATCCGTTCGGCATCGTCGCCGGATTCACCGACGCGGCCGGCGCCGCGCACACCACCACCGAGGAGACGCGCGCCGCGCTCAAGGCGGCCATGGGGGCCGACCCCCACGCGGCGGCGCCCGACCACGACGGCGGGCGCGCGGTCCGGGTGCTGGTCCCGGGCGGCGACCGGCGGCTCGGCGGGCGGGCCGACCTGGTCCTGGAAGACGGCGCCCGGCAGGCGGTCGAGGGCGAGCTGCCGGGGAACCTGCCGCTCGGCTACCACCGCCTCTACCCCGAGGGGGGCGGCGAGCAGCTCTTGATCGTCGGCCCCGGCCGCTGCTTCCTGCCCGACGGGCTGCGCACCTGGGGGTTCGCGGCCCAGGTCTACGCCGCCCGCTCGCGCGAGAGCTGGGGGATGGGCGATCTGGCCGACCTGGCGCGGATCGGGCGGCTCACCAAGCGGCTCGGCGGCGGCGTGGTGATGGTGAACCCCATGACCGCGCCGACGCCGGTCCACCCCATCGAGCCCTCGCCCTACTACCCGTCGAGCCGGCGGTTCGGGAACCCGCTCTTCCTGCGCGTCGAGGAGGTGCCCGGCTGGGAGGCGCTCGACGCCGGGACGCGCGAGCGGCTGGGCAACGCCGGCCGCGCCTTGAACGGGCAGCGCCGGATCGATCGCGACGCCGTCTTCGACCTCAAGATGGAGGCGCTGCAGGCGCTGTTCGAGCGCTTCGACGGCGAGGCCGGCTTCGACTGGTTCCGCTGGGGGCGCGGCCAGGCGCTCACCGACTTCGCCACCTACTGCGCGCTCGCCGAGCGGCACGGCAAGGACTGGCGCCGCTGGCCGGCCGAGGTGCGCCGCCCCGACGGGCCCGGCGTGGCCGCCTTCCGGGCCGCCAACGCCGAGCGCGTCGCCTTCCACGCCTGGTTGCAGTGGCGGCTCGACGCCCAGCTCGCGCGCGCCGCCGAGGAGATCGCCGTGGTCAACGACCTGCCGATCGGCCTCGACGTGGCCGGCGCCGACGCCTGGTGCTGGCAGGACCTGATGGCGCGCGACGTCTCCGTCGGCGCCCCACCCGACGAGTTCAACGCCGCCGGCCAGGACTGGGGCCTGACCCCGTTCATCCCGCACAAGCTGCGCGCCGCCCGCTACCAGCCGTTCATCGAGACCATCCGGGCGATGCTCCGCCACGCCGGCGGGCTGCGCATCGACCACGTGATGGGCCTCTTCCGGCTGTTCTGGATCCCGCGCGCGCTGGGGACCAAGGGGGGGAGCTACGTGCGCGCGCGCGCCGACGAGCTGATGGCCATCGTGGCGCTGGAGAGCGAGCGCGCGCGGGCCTTCATCGTCGGCGAGGACCTCGGCACCGTCGAGCCGGGCGTGCGCGAGCGGCTGCACGAGGCGCGCATGCTGTCCTACCGGCTGCTCTACTTCGAGCCCTCGCCGCCCGAGCACTTCCCCGAGCTGGCCCTCTCCAGCATCACCACCCACGACCTGCCGACCGTGGCCGGCCTCTGGACCGGCAGCGACGCGGCGGCGCAGAAGAAGATCGGCCTCGACCCCAACGACGCCGGCACCAAGGCCCTGCGCGACAAGCTGCGGACGCTCGGCGGCCTGCCCGAGGACGCGCCGGTGGAGGCGGTGATCGAGTCGACCCACCGCGCGCTGGCCCGGGCGCCATCCCGCGTGCTGCTGGCGACCCTCGACGACGCCGTGGCGGCGCCCGAGCGCCCGAATTTGCCGGGCACCGTCGCCCAGTGGCCCAACTGGTCGTGGGCGCTCGAGAAGCCGCTGGAGGAGATCGAGGCGCTGGAGCTCCCCCGCCGCCTCGCCGGCGCGCTCAAGCGTTAACGGGCGCCCCGATCCCGGCCCTTTCCTTCGCGGGGCCGCGCGCTATCATGCGCGCCCGTGAGCCAGGACGAGCCCGTCGAGATCACCGACCACGACCCCCACTACGAGGGCCGCTTCCGCGCCGAGCGCGACCGCCTGCGCATCGGCCTCGCCACCGCCTCGCTGAAGTTCGAGCACATCGGCTCGACCGCCGTTCCGGGGCTCGCGGGCCGCCCGATCGTCGACCTGATGCTGGGCGCGCCGCCCGCCTCCTGGGCGGCGCTCGACGAGCTGCGCGCCCGCGTGGTCGCCCTGGGCTACGAAGACCTCGGCGACGGCGGCATCCCCGGCCGCGTCTGCTTCCGGCGGCGGACGAAGCTGCGCGCGTTCGACCTGGTGCTCGTCGAGGAAGGCGGCGCGCAGTGGCGGGCGAACGTGGGCGTGCGGGAGTACCTACGGGCACACGCCGAAGAGGCGGCCGCGTACGGGGAGGCGAAGCGGACGGCCGCGGCCGGCGGCGCGAAGACGCTGCTCGCGTATCGAGAGTCGAAACGATCCGCGCTGGTCGCCCTAGTCGAGAAGGCTTCACTGAAGGTAGCGGGATAGTTTCGTTTCACGATCTGCTCGTCCGTCGAGCTCGATCGGGCTCCCGCGCCGATCACGCTGTCCGTGATCTTGACGGCGAAGGGATAGGCGAACGTGGGTCAAGCGACGGCACTCTCCAACATCTTCAAAACAACGGCGCCTAGCCTGCGATCGCCGATCTCGATCACGACCTGCTGGCTGGTCTCCGCTTGGAACCCATCCCGCGGGCCCAGATTCTTCATCGGGATCACGACGAGCAGGGAGCCATGTTCTTCCACCTCGACACACGACGCTCCCTTCGAAAATGCACTCCAGGTCTTCACGGCTGCTACGGCTAAGAGCGGATCCAGAAGCCCCGTCCACGAACGAGGGTGAGGCACACCCGTTCGTGAACCATCTAGTGCCGACCGGACCGCAAGCTCAATTTCGTTCTCGTTGTTCCGAGGAACCGCTAGACACGGCTGCCACAGCAGCCACACTCCGTCCGTCGTTTGGACCAGAGAGTGAACGAATACGCCGTTTTTTCGGAGATATACCGTTGCCCTTTTCACCTTGGCTTCACTCTTCATGTGAATCGCGAGACTGTAACGCCGGCACCGCGCTGGGCCCCTTCCGCACGCCCGACGACGAAGTTCGCGAAAGCACGGTGACTATTGGGCGCGATCCCTCACTGGGCCGCACAGTTTCGAACATGTGCGAGTGATGTGCGAACGAGTGCGATCATGCGAGCCCCCGTCCGTCGACCGGCCACGGGCGTCCGGATCCCGGACGCCGCGTCTTCATCCGCCGAAGCGGGGCGCGTCCGGCTTCGGTTCCGGCGCGGTCGGCCGCTTTGGCGGTTGCGCCGGGGCCGCCCCCGGCTCGTCGTCGTCTTGTTGTTGCGCGGGCGCCGACGCCGGCGCCGTCGGGGGGGCGGGTTGGGGCTCGACGGTGACGGACGGGGCCGGGCTCTCTGCCGGCGGTGCCGCGGGTGGGGCGTAGCTCGGCGGAGGGGCGCGGCGGCGGACGATCGGGCGCCGGTAATGGGGCGCCGGGGCGTCGTCGTCCACCGCCTCCTGGCACTCGGAGGTCTTGCTGTAGCCGTAGATCGCCGACGAGAGCCAGAGCGCGCCGACCAACAGGCCTGCCGTCACGGCGGTCCCTTTGTTGGTCACGTTGTTCTCACTCGAGACGTAGACGGCCGATCCGACGTTGGTCAGCGTGAACAGCGTATCTATGACGGGCGCGGCGCGGTTGGTGGTGCAGGTGATGGTGTCGCCCCGCTCGTAGTTGGCGGGAAGTGGCTGAACGAACAGCCAGGAGCACCCGGAAAACGGCAAGCTCGCGAGGGGCAGGACCAGGACCAGCAGACGCGTCGTTTTCATCGTTCGCCTGCACCAGCAAATAACACGCCAGGCTCGAATTGCGGAATACCCGGCGCCTTCGCCCTTCCGACGTTGGAACATGTGCGAGTGCGAGTCGAGTGAGACAGAGTCCTCGCCCGCCGAACATCCGCTACGGAAAGCGCGGCGGCGCGCCGCCGGGCGGCTGGCGCTGCTGCCAGAACGGCACGTCCGCCGCCTCCGCCTTGGCGGCCCGGCATTCGCTCGTCTCGACGTAGCCGTATACCGCCGACGACAACCAGACGGCAGCGTCGAGCAGCCCCAACGTGACGGCGAGCTCCTTGTTGGGCGCGTCGGCGCGGGTGGCGACGTAGACCGACGACCCGACGTTGGTGAGCGCGAAGGCCGAGTCGACGAGCGGCCAGGTGAGATCGGTCGTGCAGGTCGCGGCGTCGCCCGGCCGGTGGGTGGACGCGAGCGGCTCGACGAAGGTCCACGAGCACCCCGCCGCCGCGCCGGCGGCGGCGACCACCAGCAGCGCCCAACCGAGAGCCGCCCGTCGCATGACGCCGCTCCGGTCCGCTCGCGCTCGGCGGGCCGCGCTAGGCGCGCAGCAGCCGATCGAGGTTCGCCTTCTCCCAGGCGCAGGCGCGGTCGTAGTCGGGGAACTGGCGCTCCTCGGCCAGGAACTCCGGCGTGTGGAAGCGGCGCCGGCCGTTCTCGCGCTTGACCTCGTGCTTGCCGTGCAGCATCTCGTGGAAGACGATCCACGACACGAAGTAGTCGGGGACGCAGGCCTGGTCGAGCGCCGGGTGGATCCGGATGACCCGGTCCTCGACCGCGAAGCTCCCCATCTTGATCGACCGCCGCCGCCCCCGCTGCGAGGCCACCGGGCCCCAGGTGATGCGCGCCTCCAGCGTCCCCCCGAACCGCTCGGCGTTGAGGCGGTCGAAGATCGCCTGCAGGTCATGGAAGCGGCCGGCCGTGCGCACGGTCAGGTTGCGCGGGCGGCGCGTCTGCTGGCGGATGATGTGCTGGTGCTGCTCGATGTACTCGCCGAGCAGCGTGGAGGCGCGCCGGTCGTTGTGGACCACGTAGCGGGCCAGCGCCCGCACAACCCGCGGCTCGGCCCCCACGAACATCTGGTGCAACCGCAGCCGGTACCCGTCGGGCTTCCGGCGGACCGAGATCATGCTGTAGTGGTTGTTGGTGAGGCGCAGCTCCAGGGTCTTGCCCGGCGGCAGGTAGATGGCCAGCGCGGCCGCCATCTGATCGGTGATCTGCTCGAGGGTGGGGGTGAGCCGCACCTCGCGGGCAGCCGCCTCGCGCCGGAGGGCGCGCTCCGAGTGGGTGCCGACCTCGGCGGGCGGCAGCGGCTCCGCGCCGAAGAGCGACAGCTGGCGGTTGCGCGTGGGCTCGACGGACGGGATGCCGGGCTGGCAGGACGTCGGGGGACGCTTCAAGTGGGCCTCTCTATCAGCATGCTCCCTCGGTTTGAGCGGTAAAAGCCTATCAACCGCCGCGCACGGGCGCAAAATAGCTACGTGTCCGCCGTTATTTGACTTTACCTGTGAATAACTGATACCGGCCAAGCCAAAATACGGGTTTTCGGGGCTGTTTGATGCGGCGCGGGCGCCCGCATAGTCTAGGCGCCCATGAAGGTCGAGGTGCTCTACTTCGCGGTGCTGCGGGCACGGACCCGGCTCGACCAGGAGACGGTCGAGCTGGCGGCGGGGGCCGCGGTCGGCGACGCACGGGCGGCGATCGCGGCGCGCCACCCGTCGGTGGCGCCGCTCCTGCCGCGGGTGCAGATCGCCGTCAACCGGACGGTC
>DASZVW010000950.1:0-5613 GCA_035546895.1 Polyangia bacterium | reverse complement strand
GAAGCGGACGCCGTCGGCGGTGAAGCGCTCGATCCCCGCGCGGAGGGCGAGGCGGCCGGCGCGGACGGCGCCGATGGTGCCCGAGTCGATGAGCGGCACGCGGCCGTGGCCGTCGACCTGCGCGAGCGCGCCGTAGGGGAGGCGGCGGAGGCCCAGCGCCTCGACGTCGCCGAGGCCGAGCCGGATGAGCGGGCGCCCCAGGAGGTCGCCGAGGCGCGGCGGCAGCGCGCGGAGCAGGGCGCCCACGGCCAGGATGGGGATCCCGAGCACGTCGCGCGGGATGACGTTCACGGGGCCGCGCACCGAGAGGGAGGGCGTCGCGCCGTGCTCCAGGAGGTCGAGGGCGATCTCGCCGCCCGAGTTGCCGAGGCCGATCACCAACACGCGCCGGCCGCGCCAGGCGGCGCCGTTGCGGTAGCCCGAGCTGTGGAGGACCTCGCCGCGGTACGCCTCGCGCCCCGGCCAGCTGGGGAGCCGCGGGACGCGCGCCAGCCCCGTCGCCACCACCACGTGCGGGGCGCGGTAGCGCGCGCGGTCCGTGCGCACGCGCCAGACGTCGCGGTCGGGCGCGATCTCGGTGACCGCTTCGCCGAGCTGCGGCCGCAGGCCGAGCGCGCGCGCGTAGCGCTCGAGGTAGTCGACGACGTCGTCGCGCGAGGGGTAGCGCGGCGCCGCGCGCGGAAACGCCAGGTGCGGCAGCGCCGAGATCCCCTTCGGCGTGTGGAGGTGCAGGCGGTCGTAGTGCGCGCGCCAGCTCGCGCCGACCTCGGGCGCCCGCTCGAGCAGCACGTGCTCGACGCCGGCGCGGGCCAGGCACGCCGAGGTCGCCAGGCCGGCCGGCCCGGCGCCCACGATCACCGCCGCCGTCCGGACCTCGGGTGCGGTCTCCATGCGGGCGACGTTCGCAAGAACGCGCCCGCCTGTCCATGCGCCTACGGATAGGTGCCGGGCTGGAACATGTCGCCGAAGTCGTTGGCGCCGGCGACCGCCGGGAGGACCGGCAGGCCGAAGATCCTCTCGACCGTCTTCACCAGCGCGCTGTGGGTGACCGCGGTGGGGCTGATGTAGCCGGGCTTGATGTCGGGGCCGATGGCCAGGAAGGGGATCAGGGGGCTGCCCCCCTCGGGCTCGTCCCAGACCAGGAAGATGACGCCGTCGTTGGCGTTGGCGAACTGGATGATGGGCGGCAGGTTGGCGGCCAGCCAGCCGTCGCCCGCCGCCACCAGGTCGGAGGTCGGGCAGCCCGAGGCGCCGTGCATGTCGTTGCAGAGGTTGGGGGTGATGAAGTCGTACTGGGCGACCGTCCCTTGCGCGAGCGCCTGCGCGAACCCCGCCGTCGTGTAGGCCTGGTGGTGGGCGGCGCAGAGGCTCGAGGTCGCCGACGGCGTGCGGCCGACGAGGTCCTGGAAGAAGACGAAGGGGTCGTGCTTGGCGGCGAAGAAGCCGGCCGAGTGGATCGGGCAGGCGCCGGTCGTCGCCGGGCTCAACCCCTCCTGGAAGCTGAGCCAGCTCACCGCCGGGCTCTGCGCCATCATCTGCGTCGCGAGGTGGGCGGTGGACGCCGTGCTGTTGCCGGCGCTGGGGTCGGCGTCGGTGGTGAAGGTGGCGTCGGCGAACGCGTTGGTGCCGGCCTCCATCCAGACGTAGTGGGGCTCGCTGGGGAGGGCGTCGGGCAGCGGGTCGGCGAACGCCGTCGCGTGCGCGTAGCGGGGGATGAGCTGGCCGTTGAGGTACGGCGCGCTGCTGCTGCCGTAGACGCTGCCGGCGGCCTCGTTCTCGAAGGCGATCACGAAGACGTACCTGGTGTGCCCGCCGCCGCTCGCGGTCGAGCCACCGCCCGTCGAGCCGCCCGTCGAGCCGGCGTCCATCGCAGAACAGGCGGCGTCGGCGAACGTCTGGGGGATGGCGCCGCTCGAGGTGAGGGCGCCGGCGCCGTCCTGGGTCTGGAACAGCAGCGTCGCCTGGCCGCAGGGGGCGGTCTCGCCGATGAGGGCGCGGGCGACCGACCAGCGGGCCGTGCCGGCGGTCGCCGAGAAGGTGGCGCTGCCGATCGCCGTCCAGCTCCAGCCGGGGCCGGCGTAGCGATAGACGCGGCCGCCCTCGATCAGAAAGTCCGCGCCCACGCCGGCGCCGGCCGCGAACCCGGTCGAGGCGGCGCGATCGGTGTCCAGGTAGACCCGCCAGTAGGCGGGGGCGCCGGCGTAGTCGAAAGCGTACTCGGCGGTGGTCGCGTCGTTGGAGATCTGGAGGCCGGCCATCCCGGAGGTCGGGCCGCCGTCGGGCGCGCCGCCGGCGGAGGCGCTGGTCGAGCTCGAGCCGCCCGTCCCCCCCGAGCCGCCCGATCCCTGGGCGCAGGCGGCGGTGGGCGCGAGCGCCTGGTGGACGACGGGCGCGGCGGCGTCGTCGACGTCGAAGACCAGGTCGGCGGCGCCGCCGCAGGGCGCGGTCTCGCCGAGCGCGCTGCGCGGGACGGTCCAGCTCGCCTTTCCACCGGCGTTCGTGAAGGTCACCGCCTGCACGGCGGCCCAGGACCAGTCGGCGCCGCTGCCCGTGTAGCGATAGAGCGTCTGGTTCTCGACCAGAAATTCGGCGCCGATCCCGGCGTAGGCGAAGCCGGTGGCGGCGCGCTGGTCGGCGTCGACGTAGACGCGGAAGAACTGGTGCGACCCGGTATAGGCGACGGCGTAGGTGACGGTCGCGGCGTCGTTCGTCGCCGCGGTCGAGGTGATGGCGGCCGAGGCGACGGCGAGCTCGACCGGCGACGTCGAGGTCGGTCGCGGAGATCCGCAGCCCGCGACGGCGGCGAGCGAAGAGAGCACGAGCGTGAGGGAACAACGGCGCTGGCGCATGACAAGCAATACGGCGCCGAGCCTCGGCTGGACGGGTGGTCGAGCCGACTTTCGCGCGGCGGTTCGCTACGTCGCGGACGGCGGGGCCAGCTTGATCCCGTTCTCGGGCGGGCAGCGGCGGAGGCGGGCGCGGGCGCCCTCCATCAGGATGTAGAGCGCGGGGGTGAAGAAGAGGTTGAGGACGGTCGAGAGCAGCAGGCCGCCGAACAGCGTGGTCCCCAGCGAGTGGCGCGCGTTGGCCCCCGAGCCGCTGGCGAACACCAGCGGCAGGATGCCGATCAGGAAGGCCAGCGAGGTCATCAGGATGGGGCGCAGCCGCAGCATCGCCGCCTCGGTCACGGCGTCGAGCTTGGAGGCCCCCTGGGCCCGGAGCTGCTCGGCGAACTCGACGATCAGGATGGCGTTCTTGCTGGCCAGGCCGATCAGCATGAGGAGACCGATCTGGCAGAAGACGTCGTCGGAGAGGCCGCGCAGCTTCTGCATCACCAGCGCGCCCAGCAGCGCCAGCGGCACCGCCAGGATGATGATCAGTGGCAGCGCGAAGCTCTCGTACTGCGCCGAGAGCACCAGGAACACGACCGTCAGGCCGAGCACGAAGATGACCAGCGCCTCGTGGCCGGCGCGCACCTCCTCCCAGGAGAGGCCCGACCACTCGTAGCCGATCTCGGGCGGCAGGACCTTGGCGGCCACCTGCTCCATGGTGTCGATGGCCTGGCCGCTGGAGACGCCGCGGGCGGGCGCGCCGTCGAGCTCGACCGAGCGGTAGAGGTCGTAGTGGCTGATCACCGGCGGCGCCGTGCCGGGGGTGACGTGCACGAAGTTGTCGAGCGGCGCCAGCGCGCCGGTCTGCGCGCGCACGTAGACCGAGCCCAGGTCGCGCGGCTCGTCGCGGAACCGGGACTCGGCCTGGGCGTAGACGCGGTAGGAGCGGGGGCCGAGGTCGAAGTCGTTCACGTACTGCGAGCCGAAGTAGACCCCCAGCGTGCCGGCGATCTGCGCCACGTCGACGCCCACGCTCAGCGCCTTGTCGCGATCGATGTTCACGGTGAGCTGCGGGTCGTCGATGCTGAAGGTGGAGAAGACGCCTTTGATGCGGCCGCTCTGCATGGCGGCGCCGGAGACCGCCTGGCCGGCCGCGGCCAGCGGCGCGAAGCTGGTGCCGCCCCCCTTGTCGACGAGCTGCAGGGTGAACCCGCCGGTGGCGCCCTGCCCCTGGATGGGCGGCGGCAGGAAGGGGACCACGATGGCGCCCGGCAGCGCGCCCAGCGAGCGCTGCAGCTCGGCCACCAGCGCCGGCGCCGAGTGCGCCGCGCCCGACCGCTCGGAGACCGGCGACAGGCTGACGAAGATGACGCCGCGGTTGGCGCCGCCGCCGGTGAAGCTGAAGCCCAGCACGGTGAAGAGATCGCGCACCTCGGGACGCGCGCGCAGCCGGTCCTCGGTCTGCTTGGCGATGTCGGTCATGTACTCCAGCGAGGCGCCCTGCGGGCCGATGAGCTGGACGATGAAGTAGTTCTGGTCCTCGTCGGGGACGAAGCTGCGGGGGACGGCCACGAAGGCCAGCAGCGTGAGGCCGAGGCCGCCGACGAAGGCCAGCGCGGCGATCCCCAGGTGGCCGAGCTGCCAGCCGAGCGCCCGCCGGTAGTGGGCGCGCGTCGACTCGAAGGCCCGGTTGAACCAGCGGAAGAGCGCGAAGTGGTGCTCGCCGGCCGGGCGCATCAGCCGCGCCGCCAGCGCCGGCGACAGCGTGAGCGCGTTGAAGGCCGAGATGGTGACCGAGAAGGCGATGGTGAGCGAGAACTGGCGGTAGAGGCGCCCGGTGGTCCCCGAGAGGAAGGCGACCGGCACGAACACCGCCACCAGCACCAGCGAGGTGGCCACCACCGCGCCGGTCACCTCGCGCATCGCCCGGCGGGCGGCCGCGTGGGCGTCGCCGCGCGTCTCGCCCAGGTTGCGCGAGATGTTCTCCACGACGACGATCGCGTCGTCGACCACCAGCCCGGTGGCGAGCACGATCCCGAACAGGGTCAGCGTGTTGATCGAGAACCCGAACGCCTTGACGAAGGCGAAGGTGCCGACGAGCGACACCGGGATGGTGATCGCCGGGATCAGCGTGGCGCGCCAGTCCTGCAGGAACAGGAAGATCACCAGCACCACCAGGCCGATCGCCTCCAGCAGCGTCACCAGCACCTCGTGGATCGACTCGCGCACGGCGGTGGTGGGGTTGAAGGCGATCCGGTACTCGAGCGACGGCGGGAAGGTCTTCGAGAGGCGCTCGAGCTCGGCGCGGATGGCCGACTCCAGCGCCAGCGCGTTGGCGTCCGGCTGCTGGAAGACGCCGATGCCGACCGCGCTGCGCCCGTCGAACCGCAGGTCGAGCGAGTAGTCCTCGGCCCCCAGCTCGGCGCGCCCCACGTCGCGCAGGTAGATGAGCGAGCCGTCGGGGCCGCGCTTCAGGACCAGGTCCTCGAACTGGCGCGGGTCGGTGAGCCGCCCCTGCGCGCGCACGCTGATCTGGAAGCTCTGGTGCTGCGGCGCCGGTGGGCGGCCGATCTCGCCGGCGGCGATGCTGAGGTTCTGCGCGCGCAGGGCGCCCACCACGTCCTCGGCGGTCAGGCCCCGCGCCGCCAGCTTGAGCGGGTCGAGCCAGAGGCGCATGGCGTAGCGGCGCTCGCCGAAGATCCGGACGTCGGCGGCGCCCGGGATGCGCCGGATCTCGTCGCGCACGTAGAGGTCGAGGTAGTTGCTGATGAACAGGTTGCTG
>DASZVW010000949.1:0-2658 GCA_035546895.1 Polyangia bacterium | reverse complement strand
TCGCCCATCTCGGCCGAGAGGGTCGCCAGCGTGGCGCCGTCGGGCGAGAAGGCGACCGCGTCGAGCTGCCCGAGCGGCGAGCCGAGCTGCGCGAGCTCGGTCCAGCCGTCGGTGGCCAGGAGCCGCACCGTCCCGGCGGCCGTGCGGGCCGCCAGCCGATCGCCCGCCGGCGAGAGCGCCACCTGCCAGCCGGCCTCCGGTCCCAGGGTCTGGCAGCGGGTGTAGAGCTGGCCGGCCGCGGCCGGCGCCAGCGTGAGCGCCGCGGTGAAGGTCAGCGCCCCGCAGGCGACGCCCGCCCCGCCCGCCTGGCCACCGGCGCCGCAGTCGGGCGCGCCCGGCGCGTTCGCGGACCCGGCGTCGGAGAACGGCACGCCGGCGTCGGCGAGCGCCAGGCCGCCGGTCCCGCCGCCGCTCCCCCCGCTCCCTTGACCGCGGTCATGCAAGAGCTGCTCGAGCAACCGGTCGCACCCGAGACTTCCGGCCAGGACCATCGCGCCGAACAGCCACGCCTTGCGCATCGTCGAACCTCCGCCGCAAAGAAAAGTATCGGGGTTCAACGTAAGGCGCGGGGGGCGCGCCACCAGTCGGATGCGCTCAGCGATCGGCGATGAAGACCATGATCAGGCTCCAGGCGCCCAGCGCCGGGACGAACAGCAGGAACTGCAGCGCCACCGGGAGGGCGTAGATGATCGAGACCATCGGGATCCAGAACAGCCAGTCCGGGATCAGCAGCGGGACCACCCGGGCGCGGTAGAACCCGCGCCGCAACGCCGGCAGCGTCGCCGCCAGCGAGTAGCCGCGCTGCCGCCAGAGGAACAGCCAGACGATCACGATCAGCCACAGCGGCGTGAAGACGAACTGATCGAAGGCCACCTTGGCCATCACCGTCGAGACGCGCGCGTCGTTACCGAACAGCACCGCCTCGCCCCGGTAGAGCAGGTCGATGACCACGCCGTTGGCGGCGAAGAACGCGGTGTTGAAGGCGATCTCGCCCCCGCGGCCGCGCCAGGAGCTGCGGCCGCGGTCGGCCACCAGCTTGGCCAGCTCGGGCAGGAGACCGCCGGCCACCGCGGTCGAGGCGGCGGCGAAGGGCAGCCCGCCGGAGGTCTTCCAGGCCGCCGCCAGCGCGCAGGCCGCCCGGAACGGACCGCTGACCCAGTAGGCGAGGCCCACCAGCGCCGCCGCCGCCTGGATGAGCACGAACGGCCGCCAGAACCGCCGCAGCGCCGCCGCCCCCGCCTCGAGCGGAGAGGGGATCGCCGCCGCGCCGTCGTCGACCGCCGTCATGTGTGGCGCGACACTGTAGCAGCCCGCACGCGCCGGCGCGCGGCCGCGGGCAACCTCGGGCGGGCGGGAAGAATCTGAACCGGGTGGGGGTTATGGACAGGGACCATGCGGATCTGCTTCTCCACCCGGGCCGCCGCGCGCGCCGCCGCCAGCATCTTCGAGCAGTACGGCTTCGCCGCGAAGCAGGTCGACACCGAGGTGCTCACCGACTGCCCGACGCTGCTGGCCGCGCCCGCCATCGAGCGGAGCATCGGCCTCGAGCTGGTCGAGCGGATCGACGTCTCGGCCCGCGCCCTCCCCCGCGGCGGCTGACCCTCAATTCGCGGGCGGGCGCTGGATCGCCTGGAAGCTCGACCGCGGCAGGGTCGGGTCGAAGGCCGGCACCGCCGGCGAGACCTCGACCTCGACCTGGGTGGTGTCGATCGAGCTCAGCTCTTCCGTGGCGCAGACGCGCGCCGCCCGGTCGAGGTCGTTCTCGCGCTCGACCAGGAGCTGGAGGCGGTGGAGCGCGTAGGCCACGTCGCCCGCCGGGGCCGAGCCGTCCCCCAGCCGCTCCAGCTCCCCGCCGGCGATTTGCAACCCGGCGCGCGCCTCGGCTAGTTTCTCGTCGACGCAGCTCGCGTCGCGGGCGTCCGACGGCGCCTTGGCGCGGATCCGCTCGATCAACTGAATGCCGGCCACCAGCTTCCTTATCTGCGCGTGCGCCGCGATCCGCGGATCGGGCCGCGCGGCCGTCGCCACCGGCTTCGAAAAGCCACCCCAGGACGCCATCAACGCGATGAGCAACCACATCCCCGACCCGCCATCCAGGGTGCAAAGTTGGCCACGCCGCGGCCCAGCCGCAACGGGTCTCCTGCGGATCGCCCGGACGATCGTGATGCTGGCGGCGGCCGCCGGCGCGGGCTGCGGCGGCGCCACCTACCGCCAGGTCCACCCGCGCGAGCCGATCGCGGCCACCGACCGCGGCCTGCGCGTCGAGGTCCAGCGGATCTTCCTCAACGACGACACCATCACCGACGGCGTGGGCGCCAATTCGGCGCTGGTGGTCGAGCTGGCCATCACCAACACCGGGCCCGCCCCCTACACCCTCCCCGCCTCGGCGCTCTGGTGCCTCATGGCGCTCGACGCGCGCCGGCCCGAGCAGACGCGCCTCCTCCCCCCGTCGGTGAACGGCGACGGGGCCTTCTCCGGGAAGCTGCCGGAGGACCGCGATCTGCGGCCGATCGCGGTGGCGCCCGGACAGACGCGCGCGTTCTGGGTCCTGTTCGCCGGCTACAGCTTCCCCGACAGCGACGTCCCGCGCCGGATCACGCTCACCTTGCCCGACGCCGAGGGGCGCCCGCTGGAGATCGTGCTCGCCGATCCCGGGCA
>DASZVW010000948.1:0-2173 GCA_035546895.1 Polyangia bacterium | reverse complement strand
CGCGCTGGTTCGCCGTCGACATCGCCTTCGAGGAGAAGTTCCCGCGCGCGATCGCCCTCCCCGAGCTGCGCGCCGATCCGGCCCTGGCGGACATGGTGCTGCTGCGCAAGGGGAGCCGGCTGTCGGTGCAGCCGGTGAGCGCGGGCGAGTGGAAGCGGATCGTGAAGCTGGGCGCCAAGAGATGACGGGCGCTCCGGGCGGCGTCCACCACGTCGCCATCGGCGTGCGGGATCTCGCCGCCTGCGAGGCGTTCTACACCGGGGTGCTCGGCCTGCCGGTCCTGCGGCGCTGGCCGGCCGCGGGCGCGCCGGGCGATCGCTCGGTCTGGCTCGATCTCGGCGGCGGCGCCTTCCTGGCGCTCGAGCGCGCGGCGGCGGGCGCGCCGCGGCCCGCCGAGCCGGCGCACGGCTACCTGATGATCGCGCTCGCCATCCCCCGCGCGGCGCGCGCCGACTGGGAGGCGCGGCTGGCGGCGGCGGGCGCGGCGGTCGTGCACCGCACCGACTACACGCTCTACGTCGCCGATCCGGAGGGGAACCGGGTGGGGCTCTCGCACTGGCCGGAGGCCGCGGCGGCGGCCGGCGGCGGCTAAAAGGACGGCCGAGCTTGCCGTCGATCACTTACCTGCCGGCCGGGACGCGGGTCGCGTGCGCCGCCGGCGAGTCGGTGTTCGAGGTCGCGCGGCGGGCCGGCGTGGCGGTCACCACCGCCTGCGTGGGGAAGGCCACCTGCGGCCTCTGCCGGGTGAAGGTGGTGGCGGGCGAGCAGCACCTCTCCCCGTTCAACGCCGCCGAGCGCAAGCACCTCGGCAACGTCTACTTCATCAACAAGCTGCGCCTGTCGTGCCAGGCGCGGGTGGGCGAGGGGGACGTCGTGGTCGAGCTGCCGGGTCCGGCCCCGGGCTGAGCCTTGCCCCGCGCCCATCCGGCGCCACCTTCAACCGGGTGGCGGGGCGAGGCGGTCGGGGGGCGTGGCTGCTGGCGGCGGGGGTGCTGTTGCTGGCGCCGCGCGCGGCGCGGGCCGACGGGGCGTTCCCCAACGGGCAGAGCGTGCTGGTCCCCGCCGATCTCCCGGGGGAGATCGTGCTGGCCACCAACTTCGGCCTGGTGACGTCGGAGGACGCGGGGCGGACCTGGAGCTACTCGTGCGAGCAGGCGAGCACCAGCTTCGGCCGTCTGTATCAGATGGGCCCGGCGCCCGCGCACCGGCTCTACGCGGTCGCGGGCGGGAAGCTGGTCTACTCCGACGACGGCGCTTGCGGCTGGCAGGCGGCGGGCGGCGCGCTCGGCGGCGATCTGTGCGAGGACGCCTTCGTCGATCCGACCGACGCCACGCGGGTGCTGGCGGCCGGGCTGGGCGGCGACGGCGGCATCCAGTACGAGGTCTACGAGTCGACCGACGGCGGCGCGACGTTCGATCGGGTCGTCTACCAGGCGGCGCCGGGCGACCTGGTGACGGGGATCGAGATCGCCGCCTCCGACCCGATGACCATCGACGTCGCGCTGGCGCACGGCGCGGACGGCGCGCCCACGCTGGCCCGCACCACCGACGGCGGCGCCACCTGGACGCTCACCGACCTGACGGCGGCGCTGGGCGGCGGGCAGATCCGGATCGTGGCCATCGATCCGACCGACGCCGATCGGGTCTACCTGCGGGCCATCGGCGCCGCGGGCGACACGCTGGCGGTGGCCACCGGCGGCGGGGCGGCGGTGAGCACGCCGGTCGGCTTCGACGGTGGGCTCGTCGCCTTCGCGCGCACCTCGGCCGGGACGCTGCTGGCGTTCGGGACCGCGGGCGGGGCGCCGGCGCTCTACCGCTCGACCGACGGCGGCGGCAGCTTCGCGTCCGTCCCCGGGCCGCCGCACATCCTGGCGCTGGCCGAGCGGGCGGGGACGGTCTACGCGGCGACCGACAGCTCGCTCGATCCGTTCGCCGAGGCGACCTCCACCGACGAGGGGACGACCTGGACGCCGGGGCTCGTCTTCGGGCAGGTCGCGGCCATCACCCCCTGCGTGAAGAGCGCCTGCCAGTCGGACTGCTTGATGCGCGCGCAGCAGCAGCAGTGGTCGCCCGCGGTCTGCGCGGCCGATCTGCCGGTCACGGTCCTCACCGACGCCGGGATCGTCCCGCTCGACGGTGGCGCGCCGCCGGACGCCGGCGCGGTGGGGCTGCC
>DASZVW010000947.1:0-1685 GCA_035546895.1 Polyangia bacterium | reverse complement strand
GGCCTTCTTCTCTTCTTCGACCTCGCGCTTGGCCGGCACCGCGCGCTTGCCCGCCGGGCGCGCGCCCGGCGGCAAGGCGCCGTCGTCCTCGAACGCCCGCCGCGCCGCGGGCGCCGGCGCCGCGATCTCCGTCCGGTGGAGGAGCGCGACGCCGTCCGGCCCGACGGTCAGGATGTCGGCCAGCGCGCCCCGCGCGATGCCGAAGCGCGCGTAGTCCGCCTCCGTCTCCAGCACCAGCAACGAGGTGAACGGGCAGAGCACCCGGTTCTTGACCGACAGCTCGATCGCCTGCCGCTCGAGCGCGTCCGCGAGGTCGCGGTCGCGCGCCAGGGCCTCGTCCCGCTGCCCGAGCAGGCGGGCGATGCGCGCCCGCACCCAGGCGCGCTCGAGCAGCGGCCGCGGCGCCGGCGCCAGCGCGCCCGCGAGCGGCGCCTCGGCCCCGCCGATCCGGAGGCGGAACGGCGCCTCGGCCGGCAGGTCGGCGTAGACCAGGATCTCGTCGCCCGGCTGGACGCCGTCGGCGACGGGCGGCCACACCCAGCCCGCACCGTCGACCGCGATCGCGACGTGCGAGCGCGTCGCCAGGCGCAGGCGCCGGACCGCCTCCGGCGCGGCGGCGTCGCCGGCCAGGACCACCCCGTCCTGCGGCAGCCCGGCGGTCACCAGCCGCGACAGGAGGACGTCGTCGCGGATGCCGCCCACCGCCAGCACGTCGAGCCGGCGCACGCCACGCGCCCCCAGCGCCGCCACCCGCGCCCGCAACTCGTCGGCGCCGAGCTCGCCCGCGGTGGCCACGCCGTCGGTGACCAGCAGGACCCGCGAGGCCGGCCCTTTGACCGGCTTCATCGTCGCCGCCAGCGTCCCCAGCGCCCGCTCGAGATCCGAGGCGCCGAGCGCCCCACGCGCGATGAGGCGCCGGCCGACCACGCCGGCCGCGCCCGCGGCGCGCCCCCGCCAGAGCGGGACCACGTCCTGGTCGAAGGCGGCGACGGTGACCGCCGGATCGCCGTGCCGGCCGAGCTCGGCCAGCAGCCGCTCCAGCGCCGCCGCCTCGTCGGCGAGACCGAGCGCGCGCGAGGCGCTGGTGTCGACCAGCACCTGGAGGTCGGTGAGCTCCTCGGACGCCGCCGCCCCGGTGAAGGGGACCACCCGCGCGACCACCAGGTTGCCGTCGCGCAGGCCGAGGCGGCCGCCCGGCACCCGGTGGCCGAGCTCGAAGTCGCGGTCGGGGACCACGTCGTGCCGCTCGAGCCGCGTCTCGGCCTTCCCGTTCAACACGCGGATCGCCAGCGTCCCCAGGCGCGGAAACCCGCGCAGCGGCAGCAGGTAGGGCGCGTCGGCGCGGGCCAGCTCCTGCGCGTAGGAGATGACGATCTCCTTGGTGGCGCCGGCGGGGATGGGGAAGACGCGGGCCGAGAACTCGTTGCCCGCCTCCGCCTCCAGCAGCGCCGGGTCCTGCCGCCGGTGCAGGAAGTCCTCGTAGGCCACGCGCGCCGCCTGCCGCTCGACCACCTCCCCCTCCTGCCAGCGGTCGCCGATCCGCATGGCGAACCGGCTGACGGTGGCGCCCGCGGGGAGCGTGATCCGGAAGCGCCCCTCGCGCACGCGGCGCTCCGGGTTGCGGAAGGTGAGGTGCAGCTCGGTGAAGGCGAGCGGGTCCTCGATGGCCGCCTCGGCGGTGAGCG